>QHZC01000219.1 GCA_003224515.1 Acidobacteriota bacterium | reverse complement strand
CCGGCCGGATTGCCAGCCGTTTCGAACAGCTCTTCGACGCTGCTCGTTCGTTGGAGAAGTTCGAAATTCTTGCTCATGAATGCCCCGTTGCTCCGAATTCGGAATCGAAATTCTTGTCCAGCAAAAGCGGCTTTTCCATTCAATCCGAAAGTGACAGAGGAAGGTGAATTTCCTGCCCGGCCTCTATACGGTTGGGATTCTTCAAATCTGGGTTGAGCTTCCGGACCTTCTCGAGGACCACGGCGTCGTAGCGTCCTACAATCGACTGGCATAGGTCTCGCAAGGTATCGTTCGGCTGAACGACATACGTTAAGGAGCTGCCAGAGTCAGCATGGAGTTCAGTCTGCGCGGGCGCTTGGGGTTGGGCGCCGGAATATGCAGCGGGGATTGTCTCGGCGGACTGAGACTCCAAGCTCGGTGTTCCCTCGGCACTTGAGGAATTGCGAGGGATTGCCTGGGAGGAGGGGTGCGTCGTGCTTGCGCCGCTGCGTGCCCCTACATAGATCGCCAAACATGCCAACAAAGCGGCCACAACCGCTGCTAGAAAAGCCCTCCGTCCGAAGAGATGAACTTGCATCCAAGAATAGTAAATCCGGGCTGCGTGGCGGAGCGACGGCCCGATAGCGGGCGCGGGCGCCATTTTCGGCTTTTGGACGAGAGATTCCAGCGACAAATCGTGCAGGGTCTCCTCGACTACTTTGGCCTCGATCTTCTCGCACCCCATTACACAACCCAATGACATGGCATTGAAACAAATGTTGTTGATGTTCCGCGGTATGCCCTCACTGCGTTCCGCAATCAATGTGAGAGCTGCGGGCGCAAACAACTCGGGGCCGTCGTATCCGGCCACCTGGAGCCTGTGATTGACGTAACGAAACGTCTCCGCAGCCGGCAAACGCTCCAAGCCCGCCACGACAGAAATGCGCTGGCGCAACTGAGCCAAGCCGGGACGCATCAGCCGGTGCGCCAATTCCGGCTGACCGGCAAGAACGATCTGGAGCAGCTTTCTGTCGGCCGCCTCAAAGTCTGTGAGCAAACGCACCGTCTCCAGCACCGCGTCTGAAAGATTCTGGGCCTCGTCGATGAAGACCGCGACGCGCCTGCCCGCCACCGCCTCGCTATAGAGAAATTCGTTCAGTTGCGCGTGCATCTGTACAAGATCTTGCCCGCGGCCATCGAGACCCAGGGCTTCCAACAAATAGCGAAGAAGCTCGTGGGAATCGCACTGAGTTTGGAATAAGAAGGCGCTCCGGACAGAACCCTTCAGTCGCTTGAGAAGCTGGAACAGGAGCGTGGTCTTACCCATCCCCGGCTCTGCAATGAGAGCGAGAAATCCACGGCCCGCATCGATCCCGTAGAAGAGCGATGCAAGAGCCTCGCGGTGCGCGGGAGAGAAGTAAAGAAAGCGCGGGTCCGGAGTCACGCCAAAAGGCTGCTCCCGTAATCGGTAATAATCGAGGAACATTGTTCTTACCGTCCGTTCTTCGGAAATGCCGCAACTACCGGAGCTCCCAAGAAAGATTCCACCTCATCCGGTGTTCGAAACGACGGATCCCAGCGATCCACCACAACGGCCAACATCACGCTCACCAGGCATGCGATGAGCCCGCCGAGAAACACAGCGAGCAGCCATCGTCCTTGGGGTGCCAAGGGAACCGTGGCGGGTTCTGCAACCACGACGTTGGAAAAGCGCTGCTGGTCAAGAGCGTCCGAAATACGCGCCTCCTCCTGTTTGTGGAGGTACAGCATGTAATTTTCCTCGTCGGACTTGGCGGCGCGGAGTATGCCTTCGTGGAGAACCTCTTTGTGGTCCAATTGCTGGCTTTCCGTCCGGTACGTGCGCACCAGGGCCGACATGGCAGCGGCCCTTGCTTCCGTGGCAGCAAGTTCCGTTTTTGACTTGGCAAGCTCGGAACGTAATGCCTCATAGGTCGGATCGCGATCCGTAATCTCATCGCGCAGTGGCGTTTTTTCAGCCGTCGCAATGGCTTCGCGCGTTTGAGCAATCTGCTCCTCGACCTCCTGCACGGGACGGTACGTCGGCTCGAATTTAGTCAAGAGCTCGGTGCGCTTCAGCTCTAATTCCAGTAGCTTGGATTTCATACGTTCCATGAGTTGCGGATTGTCTGAGGTCCGCACTTGCGTGGTTTCACGTTTGGGCAGCGTGGCTAGCTGCGACTCGAGCGTGCGGATACTCTGCCGTGTTGCTGCGATGGTTGCCCGTGCTGACTTCGCCTCCGCTTCGAATTCGGCGAGCTTGCGCACGGCGATTTCCTTCTCAAGCGCTGGACTAACCACTCCCTGTTCACGGCTGAAATCCGTCAATTTGCTGATGAAAAAACTCAAATTCGCCAGGAGCCCGGTGCATGGCCAGATGTTTTTCGAGATACAGACTGGCTAGAGAGTTCAGCACACGGGCTACCAGCTGTGGATCTCTTGATCTATAGGAGACGCTGATCAGATTCGTCAGTTTGATGGGCTGTACCGTAAGGTTCTTCTCCAATCGAAGAACTGCGCGCGAAATTCTCTGGTCGTCCTTGTCCCACGCTCGGTTCCAGAAAGAGCTGAGGCCAAGATTTTGAAGGTCACAAGCGATGACTACCTTTGTGAGTAAATCCCTTGACTTGATCAATTCCGCTTCCGATTGCAGTTCTTCCTCGCTCACTTCGGTACGCCACTGAACGGGTGACTCGCGTTCTGGTACTTTTTCGGCAAGAGGAACGCTAGCAGCACCGCGATTGAAAAGATCCCCAGGAATGAGTTAATGATCACCCGGCATTGCCGAAAACCGATTTCGAGCAAGCCGCGCAAATGGAAGGATTGCTTGCCCTCTGCTGCGCTGGCGTCCAAGTCTCTCTCGATCATGACGTTAAACCTCACTCTCCGGAAAATCGGACTAGTGCAGGACTGGATTTGTATACATGCCTACTGAAGACGTAGGAATAAATCGTTCGATCTTGGAAAACGCGTTTTTTGGCACGAACAAAAAATCGCCGGCTTGCAGGTAGGCGTCCTCGTCCAAGTTGGCCTCCTTGAGCATCTTCTTCAGATTCACCTTTTTTACCTGCACCCAGCCGTCCGGCACGCGGTGAAACAGCAAGATCTCTGAATGTTTCGCGGAATCCCTCAAACCGCCGGCGATGGCCACCGCTTGGGCGACGCTGGTATCTCCGCGTAAATCGAATTTTCCGGGACGCCCTACTTCACCGCCCACTATGAAGTATGGCTTTTCAAAATCCTTCAGCTCCACGTTGATTACCGGATCGTGCAGAATCTTGGCGTAGGTGGTCCGCAGCAAATCAACCAGCTCCGGTATGGTTTTTCCATCCACCTTTATGCTTTCCGCCCCGCGGAGGGTGATATATCCGTCGGGCTGAACGGTCACAGCCTGATTGAACTCCGGAGTGAAAGGAAAATTCAGTTCCAGAACATCCGATGAATGCAATTGATACCGGCGATTGCGGTGCTGCAATACCGGCGATTGCCCGCGGTCAGTCTCGTCCCCGGTTCCGCCGGCGGTAATGGCTTGTGGGACGGAAGGAACTCTTGCGGCTGTTTCTTGCGCCCGTGTCGCGACTGATCCTATGATTGTCAGATAAACCAGAAAGCTGACACGTGCCATATTTCTGTGAAGCACCCTGGCCTCCTTACTCTTCGACGAAGTGACTTTCCGAGTACGATCAGTCGCCTCGGCTAGCTCGGCTGGAAACCTTGCGCTCCGGATAGATGAGTCGGATCAACGGGAGCTGAGGAGTCAGAGCCAACCCCAAATCCAATTGAACTTCCCTCGACTGGAGCGCCTAACCAGTTGCGGTCGACTTCGACGGCGACGGAGCGTTGCAGCAGCGTAACGGATAGAACGAGCTTCCATCCCGACTTGATCTTTACGACGATTCCGGTCAAGCNNNNGGGCCACGGCATTACAGCTAAACCACTCTTCTCCGCGCAGTGGATAGCTACGATCTCGTCTTCCTCTACTGGAATCGGAGTCTTGCCGACTCCCACAATCTGGATGACACCGGGAGTCTGGAGGACGGGCAAGCGATTGTGGGGATCCATCCTGCAAAACAAGTAACCGGGAAACAACGGTACTTCCAACTCCTTTACGCGGTCAGACCAGAGCCGTTTGGACTTGCTAATCGGCAAGAAGCACTGATAGCCCGAGTTTTCCAGAAGCAATGTCGTGGTCTTTTCTCTACCCGTTCTAGCCAGGATCGCGAACCATGGCCACTGTTGTTGGCGTAAACTCATGATTGACCCCCAAGAGAAGCTACCGCCGCTAGAGTCCCAAAATTCGGAGACCCTGCCATGCGTGTTGGCCCGGGGTTCCCTCGAACGCTTCTGTCGTCTTTCAACCCCAACATCACAGAAGATCGGAACGGCCCAGGACAGCAAACTAGCTGACACCCATCCTCCTCACAATCCGGTCAAAACCCTAAAACCCTGAACGTACATGCCTGAACGAAACTGGCGCAACTCCTTCTTGTTCTTGGTACTTGAACGAGCCCAGACTCATTACAAGAACGGTCGGAAAGCAGTCTCATCAACGTGGAGGAAATTGCGGGTTTTCACGGTTGCGCTTCGAACCCTTTGCAGGCACACAAGAATTTTGGAGAGTCCTCAAGATCCGTTTTAGAACTACCAAAACCCGGCATTCAGAATGAAAAACGCGCTCCTCGTTAACGAAGTGGCTAATCTATTGCAGTTCCCTATCCGTCTGAGCTCGACCCGGGAATAGGGTATTTCCCTCATCGAAATTCAGCGATTCCCCTGACTCCCATGCCCTGATTCGATGGATTGTCCCGGTCATGCCCCTTTGAATATGCTCAGTCCGACCCGGTGGAATCGACTGAAATGAGAACATTGATTTAGCGCTATGCTCTTTGATTCTCCAGCCTATTTTCTCTTCCTGATCCCAGTTGTGCTGGTGTACTGGCGCCTGAATCTTCGCGCACAAAACATTTTCCTGCTTCTGGCGAGCTACTTTTTCTACGGCTGGTGGGACTGGCGCTTCCTTGCACTCATGATCGGGAGTACCACGATGGATTTTCTGATCGCCCAGAAAATCACCCCCGGCCAGACGGACTCGAACCGCAAGAAGTGGTTTGTTTTCTCACTCCTGTTGAATTTTGGGATTCTCGGGGTATTCAAGTACTTTGATTTCTTCACTGGGTCCTTTTCGAGTGCGCTGGAGACGCTGGGCATTCACCATATTCCTCTGCCCCTCATTCGCGTTATTCTTCCCCCGGGCATTTCTTTTTATACCTTTCAAGAAGTTGCCTACATTGCAGACGTCTACAAAGGTAGGCTGGAACCCGCTAAGTCCTTCCTAGACTACGGTCTCTTCATCAGCCTCTTCCCGCATTTGATTGCAGGGCCGATTCAGAGACCGGGACATCTCCTTCCTCAGGTTCAGAAGAGCCGCAGCTTTGATGCGGATCGATTTTTCGACGGCCTGATGCTTATTTTTTCCGGCCTCGTGCGCAAATGCGTGGTCGCGGACAATTGTGCTCTTCTCGCAAACGCGGCTTTTGGTGGCCAATTCGGTCCTTCGAATTTCTGGGTTGTTCTGATCGGAACCTACGCGTTTGCCTGGCAAGTCTATGGCGACTTCAGTGGCTACAGCGATATTGCGCGAGGTAGCGCCCAATTGCTGGGCTTCCATTTCATGGTCAACTTCCGGCAGCCCTATTTGTCGCATCGCCTGCAGGAGTTTTGGCGGCGCTGGCACATCAGTTTGAGCACCTGGCTCCGCGATTACTTGTACATTCCATTGGGAGGCAGTGCCAGCGGCGGGTGGAAAACCTCTCGAAACCTTCTAATTACCATGGTTCTGGCTGGTCTTTGGCATGGCGCAAACTGGACGTTTGTCGTATTTGGAGCAATTCACGGCGCCGTTTTGGCTGTGGAGCGTTTCTTTTCCCCTGCCAAAGCGAAACAAAAAGATCCCGCCCTGTCTCAACATTCTGTCGGCCTCCTCTCTCTTTGGGCCCAGCGAATTCTGACCTTTAATGTTTTTTGCCTGAGCTTGGCATTCTTCCGTGCCGCCTCCCTCCCTGCGGCGGTGCAGTTCCTGGCTGGCCTGTCTAATTTCGCTTGGCGCACCGAGTACGTCTCGGCGTTCTTCATGCTGTGTCTTTTTTCCGTACCCTTGTTCGTTGTGGATCTGCTGATGGAAGCCAGCAACCAGGAATACCCATTTGCAAACGCTCCTTACGCCTTTCGGACTGCGCTCGCGGCTTTCACCCTCATCATCCTTGCGCTCTTTTCGGGGAACAGTCTCAATGCCTTCGTTTACTTCCAGTTCTAAGTCGCCGGCACTGGTCTATGCAAGGGCGCTGCTGGGGATCTGCGCTATTATTGTCCTTTTTCTCGAGATTTGTGCCGATTACCTTCTCAAACATGATTCGGAAACCTACGCTCGCGTTTCTCAGCAATACGCTGATGCCGTCAAGGTGCGCTCCTCAAGGCCTGGCGAACCAGCATCCGTTCTGATGGTGGGCAATTCCTTACTCATGGAAGGAATAGACGTAGACCGCCTGCAGGGATTGACCTCCAGCAAGATGCGGATTTATCCCATATTTCTCGAAGCCACTGGTTACTACGACTGGCTGTATGGCCTCGGACGTCTATTCCGTCAAGGCGCCAGGCCCCAGGTGGTGGTCCTCGGTGTCGGGGTGAACAGCTTTCTTCAAAACAGCGTGCGCCAGGACTATGCTCCGATGATGTTTTTCGACGTTCGCGATGTCCTCGGTGCCGCTTCCGATTTAAAGCTGGATCGCACCGCCACGAGTAACCTCTTGCTTGCACATTCCAGTGTATTCTGGGACATACGCAGCGTCATTCGAACGCAGATTCTCCGCCGTACGGTTCCGCATTGTAGCGAACTTTTCTCGCTCGTGAAGCCCAAGCCGGTGCTTCCGCCCAGTCCGGAACTCGAAGCCGACACAATTGCTCGGATTAGGACTTTGCGTCAACTGTGTGAGGCGCATGGAGCCAAACTCATTATCCTAGTTCCGCCGACTCCCTCTTCGGAGGATGCTGTCCGCCAAATGGCCATCGCTTCACAAAAGGTCGGGGTCGACTCCCTCGTGCCTATTGATCCCGCGACGCTTTCAGAAAGGTTTTACCAGCCGGATGAACTCCATCTCAATTCCGAGGGCGCAGCGCTCTTCACGTCAGCGCTGGCAACTTATCTTCCTGTGGAGCTTAGCGGATCCAAATCCGCATCCTCGCATAACTAGGGCCCGTGCCAGGCAACCATTCTTCCTGCTCTCAGGAATTTCAGTCTCATTCGGACAGAATCTCTTCGCCTGATTCCCGCAGGTCTCTACCCGCTCCTGTCCTACCAGTATTCCCCTCGGACCGTTCCGGTATGTACCGCCTTGTCCCCGCTCTGGAGGCCGGGTACGGTATCTCGAGCCTGTGAAGTTTCAACAACTCTGTTAAGGAAGTCCAGCGTGAAGATTCTGACCACGGCAGGACCATTTTGGACAATCCATAGGAATGGAGGCCTATGTCGGCGTGTGATGTAGCAATTATTGGAGCTGGTCCCTACGGACTCTCGGCGGCAGCGCACTTGAAGGCTGCCGATGGCTTGGATGTCCGTGTTTTTGGCGAACCGATGTCTTTTTGGGAGAGACACATGCCCAAGGGCATGCTTCTCCGCTCTCCCTTGGAGGGATCACACCTTTCTGATCCCGCCGGTGCGCTGTCACTGCAAGCTTATGCGGCGGCCAAGGGGAACCCGCTCACCGCGCCGCTGCCGCTCCCCCGCTTCACTGACTATGGGCATTGGTTTCAGAATCAAGCCGTCCCCGACCTGGATTCCCGGAAAGTCGAGGGTGTGGAGAAAAACGGTTCTGGGTTCCATCTCACGTTGGAAAACGGAGAGCATTTGAAAGCGCGGCGCGTTATTGTTGCTGCCGGAATCATGCCTTTCGCATGGCGTCCCCAGGAATTTAGGTCTCTCCCATACTCCTTGGCCTCGCACGCCTCCGCGCACTCCGATCTCAGCCGCTTTTCAGGAAAGCAAGTCGCCGTGATTGGTGGAGGGCAGAGCGCACTCGAATCGGCTGCCCTGCTGCATGAGGTGGGAGCAGAGGTTGAAGTGTTGGTTCGTACCCCGATAGTCCGTTGGCTCTGGCGAAGACCTTGGGTGCACACCTGCCGGCCAATCGCACGCATGCTGTACGCACCACCGGACGTGGGCCAAGCCGGGATTAGCCATCTCGTGGCACGTCCAAATTTGTTCCGCCGGCTACCTCGGTTGATGCAAAACCGCCTTGCGGTGCGTGCCATCCGGCCCGCAGGAGCGGCTTGGTTGAAGCCGCGATGCCAACACGTTCCAATCTCGACAGGACGGGCAGTCATTTCCGCCGCTACCTTCGGCGACCGTGTAATTCTTAAATTGGCGGACGGCAGCGAGCGGCGCGTCGATCACGTTCTACTTGCGACTGGCTACCGTGTGGACATCTCGCGCTACCCATTCCTCGCCGCGCGACTGCTTTCATCAATCCGTCAAATCGGCGGCTACCCGCAGCTTGAAGTCGGGTTCGAATCTTCCGTCCCCGGCTTGCACTTCCTGGGTGCACCGGCCGCCTGGAGTTTTGGCCCGCTCTTGCGCTTCGTGGCTGGCGCGGAGTTCGCCGCCCGTGAGCTGACGAGCAAGATCCTTCGCAAAGTGCCGAATCACGGCGACTCATAGGCTCTATGTCGGCTACCGCCGCTCTTCCGCAGACGATTAGGTCCTCGAATCTTGGCGCCGACGTCCACGTCGGAACGGCCGGCGCTTTGATCATGGGTGCAGACTATCGCGGCCTGGGTGTGGTGCGGAGCCTCGGTCGTCGTGGCATTCCCGTTTGGGTCATCAAGCAGGGTGGACATCTTGTGGCAACAACCTCTCGATACGTTAGCCGCAACGTACCCTGGCCACCCAAGGACGATCGCAGACAAATTGACTTCCTAATCGACCTGGCGGCCAAACATAATCTTAGCGGGTGGGTGCTCTTTCCCACCGACGACTACGCTGTCACCCTGGTTTCGCGCAATTACGAAGCGCTGGCGAGTCGCTATCGGCTCACCGTGCCTCCTTGGGAAGAACTGCGCTGGGCCTGCGACAAGCGGCTCCTGCATCATCTTGCGCACGATCTCGGCGTTCATCAACCCTGGGCCGCCTCTCCAAACACCCGGGAAGAACTCGCAGCACTCAATCATTCTTTCCCCTTGATCCTTAAGCCCGCACTCAGGCTGGAACCTAGTAATCTTACCGTCCCTAAGGCTTGGCGTGCCGATGATCGTGCTTCATTGCTAGCGCGCTACGACCAGGCATGTGCGCTGATTGCCCCGGAAAACCTAATCGTCCAGGAAGTTGTGCCAGGCGGCGGTGAATCGCAGTTTTCCTATGCCGCCCTTTGCAAAGACGGTTTGCCTCTCGCTTCCATTGTCGCAAGGCGCATCCGACAGTATCCGATGGATTTCGGCCAATTCAGCACCTACGTCGAAACCGTGGATGAGCCACAAGTCATCGAGCCTTCCGTGCGGCTGTTGAAAGCATTGCGTTTCACTGGCCTTGTGGAAGTCGAATTCAAAAAAGATCCGCGAGACGGTCAATATAAAGTTATCGATATCAATCCTCGCGTTTGGGGTTGGCACACACTCTCCAGGCGCTGTGGGGTTGACTTCCCTCACCTCCTTTGGCTCCTGCTCGGGGGCAAATCCTTCTCACCGCTGCACGGGCGCGCCGGACAGCGCTGGGTGCACATGAGCAGCGACATGTCCGTAGCAATCAGGGAGATCCTGAGCGGTCGGCTCTCCCTTCGAGACTATTGGCGGTCACTGCGAAGACCTCTGGAGTCTGCCATTTTTGCCTGGGACGATCCCCTACCGGGACTTCTCGATCTGCCGCTTTTCGCCGGCACTCTTAGCAAGCGCGTCCTTCAGGGAAGGAAGACGTAGCGTCGTAGGCGAAACAACTGCATTTCGCGTGCGCCTGCAGTCTTACTTGACAGGCCATGTGCTGCTTTCTGCCGCTTTGAAAAAAGGAAACGCCGGGGCCCGCAGCAATATCGGAGGTTGCTCAGCACAGGTTGTAATTGGCGGAGACCAAAGCGAATATCGGACTGACCGGTCCAGTAGGTCTGAAGATTCGACACTCACAAACCACATCGGAAAGTCCAAAAAGATACTTCGTCCTCCGGCTTCACGAAACAATCTTCTGCCGCGTGACAAAACCCACCTATCCACTCGCGCGTTGTCTCAGCGAGGTGACGAGGGCCAAATAACGGGAACGCGGCCATTCAGGGCTGAACCAGTCCTCGACGGACCGCGTAGCGCACAAGACTTGCCGTTTCGTGGATATCCAGTTTCCGCATGAGTCTGGATCGATGTGATTCGGCCGTTTTCACGCTGATGTCCAGCAGCGATGCTATGTCCTTCGTCGACTTCCCTTCTGCAATCAATTGCAGCACTTGGCGTTCACGAGCAGTGAGCGGATCCGCAGCCCTCTCCGATTTCGTTCGGTACGCCTCAATCACGGCCTTTGAGACACCCGGGCTCAAATAGAACATCCCTCGTGAAACTTGCTGAATGGCATGTACTAAATCGCTGGCCACTTGGTTTTTCAGCACATATCCCTTCACCCCAGCCTCCAGGGCCTCAAGGATGTACTGATCTTCTTCATGCTGCGTGAGCAGAATCACCTTCGTCTTCGGACAGGAACGGCCGAGCTCGCGTGCTGCATCTATGCCGTTTAGCATCGGCATACTGATATCCATGATTGCAATGTCCGGATGGAGTGATGCGGCCTGGCTCACCGCCTCCTGCCCGTCAGCAGCTTCCGCAACGACTTTAAATTCCTCTCTCTCAAGCAATGATTTCAAACCCTGGC
>QHZC01000215.1 GCA_003224515.1 Acidobacteriota bacterium | reverse complement strand
TTCGGAACCCCGGCTCCGCTAGGGTCCGTGGCCGTACCAATGATCGTGCCATAAGCCGCTTGGCCGCTTACTTTCGGCGGCAGAAACAAAACTAGGGCGACGCACAACGTACGTACTGCCGACCCGTTCCCGAAGTAATTTCTCATAACGCACACCCCTACTCCTCAGCACCGGAGAATTTCGATCACCGTATCCGCAGAGTCAAACCATGACCACGGTTGGAAGACTCACCGACACCAGCTACCGGCAGCCTGCCCCCTCGACGCTTGGAAGCAAAATGAGAATTCGCGGGTGTTAAGTTGTCTGTTACCTGGACTGCTTTGAATGACAGGAAAGCCTGTCTTGAACAAGTTGACAGGCTAATGAACAGCCATGTGTTGCATGGTTCGGAATCCCTCTGCAAAATGCTTCAATATCTGGCCCACCATGCACTTGATCATCCGGGAGTTTCCATAAAGGAGTATCAGATTGCGACAGAGGTCTTCGGACGGCATACCGACTTCGATCCCCATGTAGACGCCACCATTCGCGTGCAAGCGGGCCGCCTGAGAACGAAATTAACTGAATACTACAGCACCCTGGGCTCGGAAGATCCCATCGTCGTTGAGCTGCCCAAAGGAACCCATGCCCTGTCATTCCATCGTAGCGCGTCTCGGCCTTCCATCAAATCGGGACGCGAAACCTCGCCTGGCGTCGTACAACGTGAGCGCCCGAAACAACAGACGCATCGAAATCTGCTCGTCGGGGTCGTGTGCCTCTCCGTTTCGCTGGTCGCCTCTATCGCGACAATGATTGGAATGGCCGTAAGTCGCGACGCTGCAACGCCTGCAACGCCAAAGGAAAGTGAAATCACCGGAAGAGCCATGGGTTGTTTTCAGTAATGCTCCGTTTGTCGGTCGGTCAGAAACCGGAATGCGCTTCTACAACCCAGCTAAGGATTCTCCCGAGGACATACTGGATCATTATACCGGGGTAGGTGAAGTGTTCGCAGTCCGTGACTTGGATCACATCTTTGGCCTGCTGAAACGCAAATTGCGGGTCAAACGAGGGAGCCTGTTCACCCTCGACGATGCAAAGAACAACGACTTGATCTTTTTAGGCTCGCCCGCAGAAAATCTTACTTTGCGAGAGATACGAAGCACTCACGATTTCATTTTCCAGCGGGTCTCTTCCGGCCTCCGCAAGGGTGACATGGCCATCTTTAACGTGCATCCCCAACCCGGCGAGACGCCGACTTTTCTGCCTTCAGCGAGCCGGCCGCTTACACAGGACTTTTCCATAGTCGCGCTGGTACGTGGACTTAACCCAGCTCGATCAACCCTGATTCTTGCAGGTGTCACTACCGTCGGTACCCAAGCAGCCACCGAGTTCGTCTGTCAGCCCGATTCTGTCCAGGAACTTCTTCGCCAGCTCGGCGCGTCAAATGCTTCGGAAATGAAGCCGTTCGAGGCCGTGCTCCGGGTCGAAGTGAAGCACGATGTTCCCGTAGAGACAAAAATAGTTGCTCTGCGCAAAGGACCCCCTTAGAAACTCCGAACATGTTCGTATCTAGCCGTCATCGCTCACAGCTTGGCAGAAGATCCGCCGACTTTTTCCTTGAATCGAAACGGCTTAGACCACAATTAGGGCCATTCTGTTTGAGCAGGCTCTGCGCACGGTCACGTGGCCAGAATGTTCAGCATCAACAGACTTGCCACAACTATGTTTCAAAACGCGCCTCTTCCTCCCTTGCGCAACTCTCTCGCCCGCAACCGCAAATTCACGTCACGTGTCATCAACTTCAAATCCTGCGATGTGTGATCTTCTTCACACTAACGTCTCTCGCTCTTGCCTTGGGCGCTTGAAAAATGAACTACGACCTTTTTGTGCGGATACTGCTCCAATTCGCTTGGCGGTATTTGAATCCAAATTGTTGACCATCCAGGTCCTTGTCCGCTCTCTGCCCCCTCCAGGTTTTCAATTCCCCGTGAACCCCGCGTTATCAGTTCATATTCGCTTCCCGCAGCACCAGAAACCTCCAGTGTCAGTTGGTCCTCCGAAGCCGACCACGTCTCCGAAAGAATCCGTAGCCCCCGGCTCGTGCTTCCGAGCTCTGGCAAAACAGATTGATGGCTGTATCCAAATTCATTCAGCAGCCAAATCCGCAAGATGTACTTTCCTGACTTGACCGGAAACTGCACCACCATGTGTTGATCGCCCTCGCGCGTTTCCACTTGGAAAGGGACAGCCTTGCCGTTCAAATCTGCCTTTTGCACCTTGGCCTTCAGGCTGATTGCCGGTCGAAATTCGACCGTGCACTCTTCATTCCCTGAAGTTAGCCCAGTCTGCAAAACGATTCCCTCATCCCTTTTTTCGTAATTGAACAGCAGCGTGCTCGTGCCAACGCGCACATTCTGCACCCTGAACCGCGTCCAGTCCGCGGGAACATGCGGCGCCAATTTCACACTGTGATGGATTGCATCGGTCTCGAGCCCCAGCATCCCGCGCAAAATGGGACTCACCACCATCGCTGCAGACCAGATCTGGTGCGGCGAGCTCGTTGAGAGCGGCTGGTAGTAGTCGCCGGAAAGAACTTCCGTCACGTGTCCGAGCGAGCCATCCAGCGCGAGCAATGCGTTGGCCCGCAGATTCGCATACGCGGCAAACGTCTGGTGATAGCGGTACTCCGCGACCGACGCCCAGCCCGTGAACAGTGGCCACACCGAACCGTAGTGATACCCCCCTCCGCTAAAGAGCGGCGAGCGATTCGAGATGATCCGCATCCCCCAATCTGTCTCGTGATCCATGTCCGCAAGTTGCTGGATCATCGACACTGCATCCGCTTCCCTGGGCAGGCCAAACCACATCGGCACCGTGGCCAGCACGCTCGGCTCGTCGACTTTCTTATCATTCTTGTCCAGCGCAAACGCGAATCGTTTTTTGTCCGCAATCCAGAAGCTTTCATTCACCAGCGATCGCTGCTTCACAAAATCTTTCTCCAGCGTCTTGCTTAACTGCTCGTGGCCCGTCACCCGCGCCAGATTCGAAAGCGCGCCCAGCGCCTCCGCTCCCAATCCGCTTTGGTAGTACTCCGTCTTGACTGGCAGCAGCGGCCCGCCCTCCACCCAGCCGTGCCCCACGCCAGAATTCTGCGGCAGTCCTCGCGCATCATAGGTCGATTTCAGAAACGCATAAGCCTTCTCGAGACTCTCCCACTTCTCTTTGGCAAACGCCGAGTCCCCGCTCTTTACGACGTAGTCATTCACTGCGATGATGTACAAAGGAGTGGCGTCAGCCGAGGCGTAGGGATACGGATAGCCCTTGAACCAATCCACGAAATTGGCCGCCTGGGAAATTTCGTGCGGGATCTTTCCATCCTCGCGTTGGAACTTGCTGATGAACTCCAGCGCCGTGCGTGAATTCGAAAAATCTCCCTCGGCATTCAGCGCCAGCGAAGTCCAAAACGAATCACGCCCGAAAAACCAGGCGAACCCTGGTCTTTGCGTTTCCCCCGATCCGCGGTAACCCGCGACAAGGCCAGTGCCCAGAAAAGGATTTGTCACCATTCCCTGCAGCATACTCACCCGCGACCAATCGTAGGCCCGTTGAAGCAGCGCATCCGGAAGGTCCACGCTGACGGTTTGCGCCAGAGAGTTGCGGTAGTATTCTGCTGATTCGTTCAACAAATCCGCGTAATCGGATGCCAAATGACGATAAGTTTTCTCCGAAGCCGCGCGCCCTTCCATGGTTCCAGCAATGACGATCAGCTTCCTCTCTTTGCCCTTCGTCGTCGCACCCAACCGGAACGAACTTTCCTGCGCTTCTGAATAATTGGTCTGGTATTCCTGCTGTGGCTCCGCCGCCGTCGGCGAACCCACCAGCGCCGCGAATTTCCGTTGTTCCTCCCCAAAATAAAACGCGCGTTGTTCCGCCGCCCAATTCGAATAGGTCGCGCCCAGCGCCGCCGGCCACTGCAGTTGAAAATCGCGATGAAATACCGCTTCGATTTCGAACGGCTGCTCGGTCTCCACGTCCAGTAGAATGACCGCGCCTTGCTCGCGCACCGGAACAAAAAAAGTTTCCCGCACCGTGAACGTATCCCCGGCGTAGAGAATCGTGCTGGATTCTGGTCGAACCGTAAGCGTTCGCGCCAGCGCTTCCGCGAGGAGAACGCGGCCTTCCGTGTGGAATTTCAGGTGAAACTCCCGCAGGATTTTCAGCGGATATACCCACGCTTCCATCCGGCCGGATTCATCCCCAAGCAATCCGGCGCGCATCCCCGTCACCGGCAGAAATTCCCACGGCCGTACGGCTCGCGAGAGCTCCAGCGAATGTGCGGCTTCCTGCGCTCGCGCGGTCACGGCCATCCCTATAAGATAAGATACCGTCGCCGCCACGAAGAAACCTGTCCGTAAGACTCGCCGCAATGGAAATGTAGTCTGACTGTTTGTCATGGTAGGAACATCTCGCTGCGCGCAAGACTTGGGGAATTTCGCTACCCCGTACGCTTGCAAAGCCAATTTGCCCTTACTATAAAGGATGGCGGCAGATTCTAGCATGAGCTAAAGCAGGGAAGGTACCATTCGATTTGTCTTCCTCACGGCGAGCCTTTCTTAAATCGTTGAGTCGTTCTGCGATTGTATTGCCATTGGACAAGATCCTGGCACTCGCGCGGCCAGGCTGGCGGGGCTTCACATCTTCCTCCCTACGGGAACCTTTCGAATCGCCTGCCGCACCTTCGAACGATCTGGGCTGCAGCTTCATCAACGTTGCTCGCGAGTCTGGCCTCGACGCCAAGACCATCTTCGGCGGCGAACACAAAAATAAATATCTCCTCGAGACCACCGGCTGCGGCGTTGCTTTCTACGATTACGACAACGACGGCTGGCTGGATATTTTTCTCGTCAACGGATGGCGCCTCGAAGGTTTTCCCGCCGGACAAGAACCCTCTTCACATCTTTTCAAAAATAACCGCGACGGCACTTTCACCGATGTCACCATCAAAGCCGGTCTGATTCATTCCGGCTGGGGACAAGGCGTCTGCGTCGGCGACTACGACAACGATGGCTTCGACGATATCTTCGTCACCTACTTCGGAAGAAATGTCCTCTACCACAACAACGGCAACGGCACGTTCACCGACGTCAGCGAAAAATCCGGCGTTGCCGGAAACGGTAAGCGCTGGAACACCGGCTGCGCCTTCGTCGACTACGATCGCGACGGGCACCTCGATCTCTTCGTCGCGAATTACATCGATCTCGATTTGAAGACCGCCACCGTACCCGAGTCCGGCCCGTGTCTCTACAAGGGCGTCATGGTGGCCTGCGGGCCCCCCGGATTAAATGCCGGAAAAAATATTTTGTATCACAACAACGGTGACGGCACGTTCGCGGACGTCAGCGAAAAATCCGGCATCCTTAAGGCCAACGGCACCTACGGCCTCGGTGTGCTGACCGCCGATCTCGACAACGACGGATGGCCGGACATTTACGTCGCCAACGATTCCACAGCCAGCGCTCTATACCAAAACAAAAAAAATGGCACCTTCGCTGACATTGCACTGGAAGCGGGCTGCGCGCTAAGCGCCGACGGCAAGCCGCAGGCCGGCATGGGCGTCTCCGCCGCCGATTACGATCTCGATGGCAATCTCGATCTCGTCAAAACTAATTTTGCCGGCGACACTCCTTCGCTGTACCGCAATCTTGGCGGAGCAAATTTCGAAGACACTACATTTCAGGGCGGCCTCGGCAAGCACACGCAATATCTTGGCTGGGGCTGCGGCTTTTTCGACTTCGACAACGACGGCTGGGCCGACATCCTGATTTGCAACGGCCATGTGTATCCCGAAGTCGAGCAGCTTAAAACGGAAGCAGGCTACGCGCAGCGCAAGCTGCTCTACAAAAATTTACGCAATGGACGCTTCGACGATGTTTCCTACGACGCCGGTCCCGGCATCTCCGCGCCTGTCGCCGCGCGGGGTTGCGCCTTCGGAGACTTCGACAACGACGGCGACCTCGACGTCGTCGTCAACACCGTCAACGATTTTCCCCAGCTTCTGCGTTGCGATTCGCGCACCGCCAACAATTGGATCAAAATTAAAACCATCGGCACAAAATCAAATCGCAGCGGCATCGGCGCGCGAATCAAGTGCGTCACGCATCTGCCAGGGGATAAAAGCCTGCATCCGCAGATCGATGAAGTGCGCAGCGGTGGCGGCTATTTTTCACAGAATGACTTGCGCGTCCATTTCGGTGTCGGCAAGGCGGAGAAGGTGGAGCTGCTCGAAATTCGCTGGCCCAGCGGCCTCGTGGAAACTTTGATGGACATCAAGCCGAACCAGGTGATCGTGGTGAAAGAAGGCGAAGGCATCGTGCGCACGATGCCATTCGACCCTCCCAAGTCTTCCAAGCCCACAAAGTGAAGCCCTTGTCTTTGCAGTGGCCGGTCTTAAGACCGGTGACTTTCCTTCCTTTGTGGCCTCTGCGGTCTCTGTGTTAATCCTTTTTTGCGTTCTTCCACCGACGGCTGCACTCTACCGGCTAATTTCCCTTTGTGTAACCATCTACCATTCCGCTGGGAGTTCTAAACCATGCGTTCCACAAAAGCCCGGTTCACTCTGGCAATCTCATCCCTCGCTGCCTCCGTCGCCTTCGCCGCTCCAACCGCCGATCTGCCTTTCCCCCCAAGGCTCTACCTGGGAATCCGCTGGCACCTTCAATCCAGCGGTGCTCTTTGTTCCAGACAAACCTGAAGTGAACTCTGGACGCGGCAACTTCGTCATGCTCTACCGCGCGCAGGATGCCTCCGGCACCTCCCGTCTCGGCTACGCCGAAAGCCGCGATGGCATTCACTTCATGCGCCACCCCGAACCCGTCCTTTCGCCCGAGACTTCCTACGAGAAAGATGGCGGCGTCGAAGACCCTCGCCTGCAAAAAATCGGCGACACCTACTACCTTACCTACACCGGCTACAACAGAAAAGACGCGCAGCTTTGCCTCGCCACTTCCCACGACCTGCTCCACTTGCAGCGCAAAGGCGTCATTCTCCCCGCCTACAAGGGAAACTGGAACAGAGGCTGGACCAAATCCGGCGCCATCGTCCCCGAAAAAATCGACGGCAAATACTGGATGTACTGGCTGGGCACCGCCGCCGATAAGACCGATCAAACGGGACTCTCTTACTCCGCCGATCTTATTCACTGGACCGAAGCGACGACCACGCCCGTTCTTCCGCGCCGCGCGGGAAAGTTTGACTCTCGTGTCGTCGAGCCCGGCCCTCCGCCAATCCTCACTAAGCAGGACATTGTGCTCATCTACAACGGCGCCGACGACAATCTGGTTTATCGCACCGGCGTCGCGGTCTTCGACCGTCGCGACCCGCGCAAGCTGATTTCACGCTCCGATGCCCCCATCTTCGCCCCGGAAAAAGAATGGGAGAAGGTCGGCCAAGTGCCCAACGTTGTCTTTGTTGAGGGGATGGTCCGAACGCGCAGTGCGGAAGACGTCGCTGGCCGCTGGGATCACTTTCTCTTCTACTACGGTGCCGCCGACAAATACGTCGGTGTCGCTGAAGCCATGGTGACCCGATCAAAGACCATCGTCACCCACTAATGCGAAACGGAAAGCCTACGAAAAGGTCAAAAAGGAAAACGCCCGGCTGCATATTGAGCTCGCGCTGACGGAATACCAAGCAGGGGAAGTGCGGAAGTGGTTCTAAAGGACGGCGAATTCTCGGAACCGCAGCTGGGGATCTGTAGCCTGAATGAAAAACTTTCTTGGCAGATCGACTGCCGGCGGCCGTTTCAAAGTCCACGTTTAATGGCTACGTTTGATCCCAGCGCAGCGAAGTGCGGGGCAGATGAAGACACGGAGGATCTGCCCGAAGACCGCGTGTCACACGCCTGGTTCGCGCCGCACCGTGACGATTCCCCAGATGTTGGATTGAACCCCGTGGACAACTATCAGATTGATCTTGGATACAGGAGGCCGTTCTATTCCTCGGGAGAAAAGAGAAAATTCAAGGCCGTGCGCATGTGCCCCGGAGCAATGGTAAAGCTGGCAAATCCCCAGCAGAAGAGGCACGTGCGCGTGAAACTAGACATGCCCAACGTGAGACTTCAGGATTTGCTCGAAACCGGGTCTGACTTGGACTAGCGGTCCAGATCCGTCAGTTGCTCCTGGCCCCCGGTCGTTCCGTCTCGCGCCATCTCCCTCGGCCTAAACCACCTCTGGGTCTATTTTGACAAGTACTGACTCGCCATTTTACCCACCCTTTTCTTTTCATACTCTTGCGCACCATTTTTGCACTCGTCAAGAACTCAACTCTCTTGTTTTCATGCGCTTCCACACTCTTTCGCAAAAACATCCCCAACCAGTCGGCGCCGTTCGCCGAAATCAGGGCTTGGC
>QHZC01000216.1:12159-12643 GCA_003224515.1 Acidobacteriota bacterium | reverse complement strand
CGGGATGCGCCGACAAAAGCAATTGCATGATCCGCAGTCGCGGTTCCGTTCCCATCGCCGAGAACATATCCGCATATTTCGCCACTCGCTCGGCCCGCTTCTTGTTGGCCCCGCCTTCCATATTTCTATATTTGCAGAAATACGGATCGTTGTCAACTGTTCTTCTTTTCTTGACACTACGTCACCGTGAAGTAGTCGGCTTCGCGGCCGCGAGACCCCGCTCCCAAGATAGATTTTTTCCTGGAGATTTCTATCTTTAGCGATCGCTCCAAAAGACCCCTGAGTCACGAGTCTTTTCGCCTTCGCGATGACAAAACCTTATGTGCAGCGGCCGCCTAACTGCCGCTTTTCCGGCCTACGCGACCGCGCTCCTACCGGCGCAACGCGGAATGCGCTACATTGGAAGATTGCGCAGTGCACTCGGGCGCCCATTGTGTGCCCGGTCCAAGGACCCATGGCAGATCTTCTCCCATCTCTCGTCATC
>QHZC01000216.1:0-12138 GCA_003224515.1 Acidobacteriota bacterium | reverse complement strand
ACGAGCCAGGCATCACCCGCGACCGCATCTACGGCAAGGCGGAGTGGCGAGGCCGCGCGCTGGAAGTCGTAGATACCGGGGGCCTCGTCCCGGACGACAAGGCCCAGATCCCGCAGGAAATCCTGCGTCAGGCGCATGTGGCGTTCAAGAAGGCGGCGTTGCTCGTTCTCGTAGTCGATAGCCATGCGGGCCTTACCCCCCTTGACGAAGAACTGGCGCGCCTCTTGCGCACCACCGGCAAACCGTTTGTCATCGCCGTCAACAAAGTCGACGCCATGTCGCAGGAATCGAACGCCGCCGTTTTCCATCGCATCGGTGTTCCGGTCTTCCCCATCGCGGCCGAACACGGCACCGGCGTAGACGATCTTCTCGATGCCGCCCTGGTAAAGTTTTATCCCACACCTCCCGCCTCTTCCGTTGTAGGGGGAGGACTTGTCCCGCCCGCTCTTCCCGCCCAGGACCCCATCATCGAAGTCGCCATCATCGGCAGACCCAACGTCGGCAAATCCACGCTGCTGAACCGCATAGTCGGCGAAGAACGCTCCATCGTCTCCGCCACTCCCGGGACCACCATGGACAACGTAGATACGGAAATTACGCGGGACGGCCGCGCCTATCGCTTCGTGGATACCGCCGGAATTCGCCGCAAGGGCAAAACCACGCTGGTCGCGGAAAAACTCAGCGTCGTCATGGCTCGCCGAGGCCTGGAGCGCTCGGATGTCGCTCTTCTCGTGGTCGACGGCGGGCAAGGCGTGACCCAGGGCGACGCGCAAATCGCCAGCTACGCCGAAGAGTCCGGCCGCTCCGTCGTCATGGTCATCAATAAGTGGGATCTCGCCGTGGCCGCGGCGCGCGATGCCGCATCACGCGATGCAGCCACGGCCAAAGGTAAATCCAAGCGCGCTCCCGGCGAACACCACAAACCGGAAAACTTCGATTCCGGCCGGTTGATGTTCGACTACGAAAAAATGATCCGCGCGAAATTGAAATTCCTGAGCTACGCCCCGATCGTCTTTCTCTCCGCGAAAACCGGCGAGCGCGCGCAGAAACTTTATCCGCTGATTAATCAATGCTGGGAAGCGCGCCGCCGCCGCATCGCCACACCGGCCCTGAACAATTGGCTCAAGGAAGAAGTCGATCTGCAGCGCGGCACCACGCCGAAGGCCCGTCCCGTGCGCATTTATTACATCACCCAGGCGAAAATCGCGCCTCCGACGTTCCTGATCTTCACCAATCAGAAAGCCCCGCTGCACTTCAGCTACGAGCGTTTCCTCGAAAACCAGCTTCGCGCCAAATTCGATTTCGTCGGCACGCCAGTGCGTTTCATCCAGCGCCTCCGCAAACGCGATAAGAGATCCTCCGGCGGCGACGCTGACCGTGACTAATGAACGCCTCCCTCTACATCAATCCGCCGCAAACTGTTACGATAACCGCGTCCCCCTTCCGGCAGGAATGCGATATGCCAAGCAACGGCGCCGCCACACGAACCGCTACTGAAGCACGCCTCAGCCGCATCGGAGACGTGAGCCGCCTGGCGGATTTGAAACCGTTCGTCCTTCGCTACTGGGAAACCGAATTCCCCATGCTCCAACCGCTAAAAAGCCCCGGGGGCCTTCGCCTCTACCGTCAGGAAGATGTGGACATGGTCTTCCGCATCAAGCGGCTCCTTTACGACGAAGGGTTCACGATCGCGGGCGCGCGCCGGTTTCTGCGCGAGCATGAAGGAAATTGGGAAGCGGAGAACACGGCTGCGAACTACTCGCGGGAAGGGGCTGGGCAACTTCTGAGCCGCAAGATGCTGCTCGATATGCGTGACGCTCTGCGTGCTTTCTTGACGCTGCTCGAACGGCGGTGATACCTTGGAGGGGCTGATTCCCTTCCGATTCGGCCTTCTGATTTTTGGCCTGTCGCGGTCAGCTTACCGGTCGGGACGTAGCGCAGCCTGGTAGCGCGCACGCTTGGGGTGCGTGAGGTCGCTGGTTCAAATCCAGTCGTCCCGACCATTTAAGACTTCTGGGCCTTTCCCCTGGTCCGTCGCTTCCGCGCCGGGGCATGTGCGGACTCCACCCAATGAACCTAACTGAATTGTTGTTTTTCAGTTTTTCTCAGCTTCTTGCTTGGCAGGTATTTTCCCTTGGGCTGGTGGGGCGCGCTTCCCGCAGTTATTCTAGGCTTTGGTTTGGTCCTAGGAATAATCGCAGTGTTGAATAAGCTTTTCCCTAAGCGTCCCTCACGGAAAATGGAACAGAGGCTCAATGGCAGAAAGAACGGCGATTAGCCCAACTTCGAGAATGCCGCACATTCTTCTGACAAACGACGATGGATATCAAGCGGAGGGGCTTCGCGCGCTGGCCGCGGCCCTGGAGGGATTTGCCACGGTGAGCATTGTGGCGCCGAGTCTGGAGCGCAGCGGGGCGGCGCAGTCGCTGACGCTGCGGCAGCCGATCGTGTGTAACCGTATCGGTGAGCGCGAGTGGGCCATCGACGGAACGCCGGCGGATTGTGTGATCGTCGCGCTGCATAAACTTTTGCCGGAAAAACCGGACATGGTGATTTCCGGAATCAACCATGGAGCCAACCTGGGAGAAAACGTTTATTACTCAGGAACAGTTGGCGCAGCGCGGGAAGGTGCGCTGCATCACATTTCGTCGGTGGCGATGTCGCTGTGCTCGAAAAAGACGGAAGCAAAATTTGAAAGCTCCGCGCGCGTGGCGCGTGCCGCCGCGGAAATGATTTTGAAAGAAGGATTACCGGATCAGGTTTTACTCAACGTAAATGTGCCGGAGCCGTGGAACGGCGGCGTGAAATTCACGCGGCAATCGCAAAAGATCACGCGCAACCAGCTCAGCGAGGGAAAAGATCCGCGCGGCCGCAGTTATTTTTGGCTGTTCGAACAAAGAATCGACAAGGACGTGGAGCCGGACACGGATTACGCAGCGATTTTTTCCGGTGTTGTCTCCATCACCCCGCTGCACCTCGACCCGACGCACTCCGCTTCGCTCAATCACTTGTCCCGCTGGGCCGCGCCGATAGCAGCGGCGTTCCATAAATAGAGCGCGTGGAATAGAGAAAGAGAGATTCCTCGCTGCGCTCGGAATGACGGTGTAATGGGTTGCGTCGAGAAACAGGAAGCGCTTCTCGCATTGCTCGGAAATGGCCTGCAAAATGAAATCGTGGCGAGTAGGGGGGCAGCATGCTGGGCCCTTGCAGGGCAGGATGCAAAACCGTCAGCTGACATTAGTTGGCTTTGGCGGCGGAGGGAGCGATGAGCGGCACGTTGTTTTTTTGCATGGTGTCGTTGAGCGCGGGGACATCTTTCGACAGGACTTCGCGCCACTTCGCTAGTTGTGATTCGAGTTGCAGGTCGAGTTCGGAATAGACTCCGAGTTCGGAGTCCGTAGGCTGGGCGTCGGCGCTATCGACCGCGTTTTGCAAGTAGCCGAGTTTGCTATTGAGCTTGGTCGGGTAGTTGAGTTGGACTTGCCGTTCACCTGAATGAGTTCTTCCTCGATCGCGCTGATTTTCTTGCGCAGATCGGCGGCAGCGGCGACCACCGGCTTTGCCGGTTCGTTCGAACCGAGGCGCTTTTCGAGCGCTTCCAACTGGCCGCGGAGGTCGCGGATCGCCAGGATGACTTTGTTCATTTCGTCCTGGCGGTCGCGCATTTTGAGCAGCAGGTCGAACTGCTTGCGCAGGTCCTCAGCAGTGGTTTTCACTCGGGGATCCATGGTCACTTCAAGAGGAGCGGTGAAAATCTTCGCTCCGAGAGTCAAGCGCACTTGATAGTTCCCCGGAAGAACTAGCGGGCCGCTCGGTTCACCTTCGTCATAGATGGCGGCGGGAATCTTTTTGGGAAACTGGTAGCGCAAGTCCCAAGTGAACTGATTTAGCCCGGCTTTGGCAGGGATATGCTCTTCTGCTTCATCTTTCTCCCATTCGTCGGGGCCGCCGTCTTTTTTCGTTTCTTCGCTAGTGAATGCGCGGATGACTTTGCCCTGGGCATCCAGTAACTCCAGCTTGATCGGATCTTTGGGCTCTTCTTTCAGGTAGTAGTAGAGCGCCGCACCGTCGGGCGGATTTTCCCCGATGGCGTAGCGGCGGCGCCTGGTATGCCCCATGCGCGTGCGAAATGCTGTGCGAGAACTGAACAGGTGGGCCTCCTCGCCAGCGATGGAGGCGTTCGCCTGGCGCAGCGGACTGATGTCATCGAGCACCCAGAACGCGCGGCCATGGGTGGCAGCCACTAGATCGTCACCGTGGATGATGAGGTCATGGACCGGAGTCGTCGGCAGGTTGAGCTGCAGGGCTTGCCAGTGCGCGCCGTCATCAAAGGAAACCCACGCACCCGTTTCGGTGCCGGCATAGAGCAGTCCTTTGCGCTTGGGGTCTTCGCGAACGGCGTGAACGTAAGAGCCGTCGGGGAGTCCGGTAGCGACTGGCGACCAGGTCTTGCCGAAGTCGCTGGTCTTAAAAACGTAGGGCTTGAAATCATCGATCTTATGGGCGTCGATCGCGGCGTAGGCGGTGCCAGCTTCGAACCACGACGGTTCGATCAGGCTGATCATGGCCCATTCGGGAAAACCTTTCGGAGTGACGTTGGTCCAAGTTTTTCCATCGTCACGCGTGAGTTGGATCAAGCCATCGTCGGTGCCGACCCAGATCAAGCCTTTTTGTTTCGGAGATTCCGCAACGGTGAAGATCAGGTCGTAGAACTCGATGCTGGCCTGGTCTTTGGTGATGGGGCCGCCCGAGTCCTGCTGCTTCGATTTGTCGTTGCGCGTGAGGTCCGGGCTGATGGTTTGCCAGGAATGGCCGCCATCGTTCGAACGGAAGAGGAACTGGGAAGAGTGATAGAGGATGTTGGGATCATGCGGAGAAAATACGATCGGCATGGTCCAGGTATAGCGATACTTTTGCACGGAAGCGTTGTAGCCGTCGGGGTCTAACGGCCACTCCTGGATGTTTTGCGTTTGGTTGATGCGACGGTCGAGCCTGGTGATGTAGCCGAAGTAGGAGCCGGCGTAAACGATGTGGGAATCGCGCGGGTCGACAGCGACATAACCGCTCTCGCCGCCGCCGACGGAGTCCCAATCGGCACGGTCGATGTAGCCGCGGTCGCTGGCGGTGGCGATACCGACGGATGAATTGTCCTGCTGCGTGCCATAGACGCGGTAGGGGAAGTCGTTGTCCGCAGTCACGTGGTAGAACTGCGCCGTTGGCTGATTGCCCTGAGTCGACCAGTTCTTACCACCGTCAATGGAGATGGTGGCCCCGCCGTCATTGCCATTGATGAGGCGATTGGGATTGTTGGGATCGATCCACAGGCCGTGATGATCGCCATGGGGGGCATTGAGGCGTTCGAACGATTTGCCGCCGTCGTTCGAACGGAACAGGCCGGTGTTGGCGATGTACACCTTGTTCGAATCCTTGGGGTCGGCCCAAACGTGGGTGAAATACCAGGCCCGCTGGCGGAAGCGGTGATCGTCGTTGATCAAGGCCCAATTGGTGCCGCCGTCATCGCTGCGGTAGAGACCGCCTTTTTTCGCTTCGATCAGCGTGTAAACGACATTCGAATCGGCCCCGGAAACGGCCACACCGATGCGGCCGAGCGGGCCCTCGGGCACGCCATTGCCTTCGACGCGCTTCCAGGTAGTGCCCTCGTCGCTCGAACGGTAGAGGCCATCCTTGTCGCCCCCACTGTTGAGCGTCCAGGGCGTGCGGTAGCCTTCCCACATTGCGGCAAAGAGGACGTGAGGATTCTGCGGATCGAAAACGATGTCGATGCCGCCGGTGCGGTCGTCGAGGTAGAGAACCTTCTCCCAGGTCTTGCCGCCATCACGCGTGCGGAAAATGCCGCGCTCGTTGTTCCTACCGTAGGCATGGCCGAGAGCGGCAACAAAAGCAACGTCGGGATTGGTGGGATGAATGATGACCTTGCCGATGTGTCGCGTGTCTTTCAACCCAACGTTGTTCCAGGTCTTGCCGCCGTCGTTCGAACGATAGACGCCATCGCCGAAGGAGATGTTCCCGCGAATGCAGGCTTCGCCCGTGCCCACGTAAATCACATTGGGGTCGGAGTTGGAGACCGCGACGCTGCCGATCGAGGAGGTGGTCTGCTTATCGAAGAGCGGATCCCAGGAAACGCCGCCGTCCGTGGTTTTCCAAACACCCCCAGCAACCGCGCCAAAATAGTAGGTGTTCGGCTGGCTCGGCACTCCCGTTACGGCAAGGGCCCGGCCACCGCGGAAGGGGCCGATGAGGCGCCATTTCATTCCGCCGTAGGTTTTGGAGTCAACGGTATGGTCGGCGGGCTTGACCACGGTAGCGTGATCTTTTGAACTGGCGGCCGCGGAGCGGTCGGCTTGTTGCGCTTGTAGCGCGAGGGTAGTCAGGAACGGAAAAGCAAAAGCGCAGATCAAGGAAATGATGGGCCGAGGAGAAACGGTCACACACACCTCCGATCGGAATGGCACAAAAGGAAGAATGCTATCGCTACGGGCTGTTCGACGGAAGCGTTTTTAGTTGGGGTATAGGTTGCGATAGGATGCTGACCGGATGAGCAGTCAAAAAGCATACGACGTTGCGGTGATCGGAGCGGGTGTGTTCGGCGCTTGGACGGCATGGCACCTTGCTAAGCGGGGCCAGCGCGTGGTGCTGATCGATGCCTATGGTCCCGCGCATTCGCGGGCCAGCTCCGGGGGCGAAACGCGCATCATTCGAATGGGTTACGGCGCGGATGAGCTGTACACGCGGTGGTCCGAGCGTTCGCTGACACAGTGGAAGGATTTTTCTGCAGTGACGCGACAGCCGCTTTTTCTCGAAACTGGGGTGCTTTGGATGGCGGGCAAAGATGAGACCCGGTTGCGGGAGTCAAAACAAACACTGGAGCGCTGTGGCATTCCGTTCGCGGAACTAAATCGTGAGGCGCTCGAAAAACGATATCCGCAAATTGGATTGGACGACATCAAATGCGGCGTCCTGGAACCAAGGAGTGGAGTGCTAATGGCGCGGCGCGCGGTGGCCGCCGTGGTTGAAGAGGCTGTACGACTTGGCACGGAGTATCGCTGCGAGCGGGTCCTCAAACCAGCGGGATCCCGCCGGGTGCGCGAGGTGTCGACAAGCGGTGGCGAGCACATCGCCGCCGGGCAATTCGTGTTTGCCTGCGGACCCTGGCTTGGCAAAGTTTTCCCGGACGTTCTCGGACCGCGGATCTTTCCTTCACGGCAGGAAGTGTTCTTCTTCGGTGTTCCGGCAGGCGATAGGCGATTTGCGCCTCCGGCGCTTCCGACGTGGTTGTTTCAGGAAGACCTGGTTTATGGAATGCCGGACATCGAGGGACGGGGACTGAAGATTGCGTCGGACGAGCATGGCGAGCGAGTAGATCCGGACACGCAATCGAGGATCGTTTCTCCCGCGATGACGAAGATGGTGCAAGAGTATGTGGCGCGGCGGTTTCCGGCACTAAGGGATGCGCCGATTGTGGAAACGCGCGTTTGCCAATATGAGAACACCTCCAAGGGAGATTTTCTCATCGACCGGCATCCAAAGATGGAAAATGTTTGGTTTGTGGGGGGTGGCTCGGGGCACGGGTTCAAGCACGGACCAGCGGCCGGCGAGTACGTGACCGGGCAGCTCCTCGATGGCACCGCAGCCGAGGCGCGATTTTCGCTGGCAACAAAGGGGCTCGTCCAGAGGCGCGCGGTCTACTGACGGTACCGGTCCGAAACACGATCTGCGGTTGAAATTTCCCGCCGCGCCATGCGTTTCCTAATCAACGGGCGGTTCTTCGTTTGCTTTGTTGGCTTACCACGTTGCAGATTGCAAAGAGATTAGAAATGCAGAGGGGGAAATGGTTTTGAAAACTGATTGAGCCGCCCGTGCATTCGCGCTGCCCGCGGCGCAGAGCAACCATGCCGGGCCAGATGGCGCTGCTGCCGATACCGAGGGGATGGGCGGTCAAGTCCCGAGCGGAATGGGCCTTACCATGGAGCAGGGCGGGGAGAAAAGGGTTCGAGAAACAGGCCGCCTGATCGGGCAATTCCGACAGTTGCTGGCGCGGATGGCAGACCGTCGGGAGTGCTTCTGGTGAAGTTCGTTTTGCAATGTCGCGTACGGGCGAGATGCGCGTACAATGGTGCCGTTTTCGAGATCAGAAGGAAATTCCGGATAAAATGGATGTGCAATTCATGGGAGAGAAAACGCGTGAATCCACATGGCTGCAAGCTTCGAGCAAGTCTTTCGCTGGCGATGGCGCTATTAGCGATGGTCGCGGCAGGCGCATCAGCGCAAGACATCAGGATAGCCTATGAGAAATTTGTGCTTCCGAACGGGCTGACCGTGATCGTTCACGAAGATCATAAGGCGCCGATCGTAGCTCTGAACATCTGGTATCACGTGGGCTCCAAGAACGAGAAGCCCGGGAAGACCGGGTTTGCACACCTGTTCGAACATCTGATGTTCGGCGGCAGCGAAAACCTCAAGGGGCGCTACATCGATGCGATGGAGCGCGTGGGCGCGACGGACCTCAACGGCACGACCAATTCCGACCGCACGAACTATTTCGAGGATGTGCCCACATCCGCGCTGGATTATGGGCTGTTCGTGGAATCCGACCGCATGGGGCATTTTTATAAGACCATTAACAAGGAGACCCTGGACCTGCAGCGCGGCGTGGTGCAGAACGAAAAGCGCCAGGGCGATAACCAGCCCTATTCCATCTCGCGGTATCTGATCACCGAAAACACCTATCCCGCGGGGCATGGCTACTCGTGGACGACGATCGGTTCGATGGAGGATTTGAACGCGGCGTCGCTCGCGGATGTCCAGGAGTGGTTCAAAACTTATTATGGGCCTTCGAATGCTACGCTGGTGATTGCCGGCGACATCGATGTGAAAACGGCACGCGAAAAGGTCCAAAAGTATTTTGCGGATATCCCCGCCGGTCCGCCCGTCGCGCACCAGACGGAATGGGTAGCGAAAATGACCGGCGTGCACCGCCAGCAGGCGCAAGACCGCGTGCCGGTGGCGCGCGTGTTCAACGTTTGGAATGTTCCGGAATACGGCCAGGCCGACACCGATTATCTGGACCTCGTGAGCGACGTGCTGGCAGCGGGCAAGGATTCGCGGTTTTACAAGCGGCTCGTATATGACGAGCAAGTCGCGACGGCGGTGAACAGCGGCATCAATCCCAACGAAATCGGCGGCCAGTTCATTGTTGGTGCGTCGGCAAAGCCCGGGGGAAGCCTGGCACCCATTGACAAGGATTTGCAGGAAGAGCTCGACAAATTCCTGAAGGACGGGCCAACGGCGGAGGAGTTGGAGCGCGTCAAGACAGCCTATGAAGCGGATCTCGTGCGCGGGCTCGACCGCATCGGAGGCTTTGGCGGGAAATCCGACATCCTCGCTCGCGGCCAGGTATTCACAGGAAATCCGGAACAGTATTTAATTTCGCTGGACCGCGTGCGCAAAGCGACGGCTCAGGATTTGCGCGATGCGGCGCGGCGCTGGCTCAGCGACGGTCTCTATCAACTCGAAGTGCTGCCCTATCCAGATTACAAGACAGCGAGCGCGGGCGCGGACCGTTCGAAGCTCCCCGAAGTCGGCGCGACACCAAACGTGAAGCTGCCGGCGTTCGAACGCATGACGCTCTCGAATGGTTTGAAAGTCGTTCTGGCGGAACGTCATGAATTGCCTCTTGTGAATTTCACCATGCTCGTTGATGCGGGCACCTCCGCGGACAGTCCCGCCACGCCGGGTACTGCGAGTATGACCTCCTCTCTGCTAACCAGTGGCACGAACAAATACAACGCCCTGCAAATCAGCGATGAGATTCAGAGGCTGGGAGCGGAGCTCGAGGCAGCTTCCGGGCTGGACAGTTCGACAGTTTATCTCTCCTCGTTGAAGAGCAAGCTGGAGCCATCACTCGCGTTGTTTTCCGATGTGCTGCTCCATCCTTCCTTCCCGCGCGAAGATTTCGCGCGCCAGCAGAAGCTGCAGATCGCCGCGATTCAACGGGCCAAGACTTCCCCGGGCGCGATGGCGGGCCGCGTGATTACTCCGGTGCTTTACGGCAAGGATCATCCCTACGGACTGGAGCTGACCGAAGCGGGCGTCGCGAAATTGACGCGCGATGCCATTGCCACATTCCACGACACCTGGTACCGGCCGAATAACGCTACTCTGGTGATCGTGGGCGACACCACGCTGGCGGAAATTAAACCGCAACTCGAAAAGGCTTTTGCATCCTGGAAGCAAGGGAATACGCCGAAGAAGAGCATTTCGAAGGTAGCGGCGCCGAAGCAGGCCGAAGTGTATTTGATCGATAAACCGGGCGCGGCGCAGTCTTTTATCTTGGCGGGAACGATCGCACCGCCGCGCAACAGCCCGCAAGAAATTGCGCTGGAAATCTGGAACGACATTCTGGGCGGAACGTTCGGTGGGCGCGTAAACATGAACCTGCGTGAGGACAAGCACTGGTCTTACGGCGCCCGCACGGCGTTTCAGTTTGCACGCGGCGACAGCGCCTGGGTGACGCAAGCGCCGGTGCAGACGGATAAGACGAAAGAATCTCTCGTTGAGCTCAACAAAGAGTTGCGCGACATGTTTGGCACTCGTCCCATCTCCGAGGATGAACTCAATAAGGACAAGGACAATCGAACCCTTCGCCTGGCGGGTTCGCGCGAAACTATGAGCGAGGTCGGAGATGCCATTCAGAATATAGTGCAATATCATTTGCCCGACGACTACTACTCGACGTATGCCCCCAAGGTGCGAGCGCTGACGACAAACGATCTCACGACCGCGGGGAAGTCTTTCCTCAACCCGGATCGATTGCTCTGGGTCGTGGTTGGGGATCTTGCAAAGGTGGAAGCCGGAATTCGCGAGCTGAACCTCGGCACGGTGCACGTCGTGGATGCCGACGGGAATTCCACTAGATAGAAGTAACGATAAATTCAGATCCACCTCGCCTTTGGCACAAATGTGTCAGCCAGGATGGACGAGCGGCTCAGAGGCCCTTACCACCCTAGGGATAGGCGCCTTCAGAAAGTCAATGCCGTCAAGCCGGCCGATGTGCAGCCGATGACCGCGCAGTACATCAAACCGGATCAAATGACGATTGAGGTGGTGGGCGACAAGTCGATGATCAGCGAGCAGCTTGCACCTTGCGCTGCAACAGGTGATTCGAACAACTAGGCAACGGCTCGAGCGGTCTAAGAGCTGCGACGGCGGGGATCGCACGCGGCGGCGATGCGCCTTCCCCGCTTTGCCTTTTCCGCGTAAAGATCCTGGTCCGCTTCCGAGAGCAGTTTTTCGATACGCTCGCCATCGCCACGGTAGACGGATATGCCGATGCTCGCGGAAAGAGGCGGCTGTTCGCCGTCGTTGGCGAGAACTTCGCGGATGCGATTCGCGACCCGGTGTGCTTCGTCTTCCTGGGATTCCGGGAGAACCAAGGCGAATTCGTCACCGCCATAACGGGCCGCGGTATCGACGGCGCGGCAATGAATGCGGAGAATATCGGCGAGGCGGCAGATGGCGCGGCTTCCTACGAGATGGCCGTAGCTGTCGTTTATTTTTTTCAGGCCATCAAGGTCGGGGAGTAGCACGGAGAAGGGCCGGCCGTTGCGATCGGTGCGCTCCGTTTCGCTTTCAAGAACATCGAGCAGGCGGCGGTAGTTGGCGATACCGGTGAGCGAATCGCTGACGGCAAGATGGTGAACCTGCTCGAAGAGCCGCGCGTTATCGAGAAGTGCGCCACCCAGCGCGACGGTATAGCCCAACACCATAAGCGCCTGGGCGAAAACGAAGGGAGCGTCGAGCAAGCGCGCGGATTGGGCGGCCGAAAGTTGCGCGGCGACATTCAGCCAGGCCGCGGCATAAATGGTGCGGTCGAACTCGGAATCTTCAACGAACAAGCGGCGGCGGTACCAGATGAGACTCACGAGGAAAATGGCGCCAGGCAGTAACTGCTCCGGATTGGGGAAGAAAGCGCCCGGATGCCGAGAGACTTCCGGCGGCAAACGGCGAAGCGCGGCCGCGAGCATGTAGGTCAGGGCGATCACGGTCAGCAGCGCGCCGGCAATTTCGCTGCGCGGATGACGCGAACGCGGGAGAAAGCGCTCAACGAGAAGCGCCACA
>QHZC01000214.1 GCA_003224515.1 Acidobacteriota bacterium | reverse complement strand
TGGACCCACTACGATGCCGGCGACGCCAAAGTCCGTATAAAAGTTATACAACCACGTAAATGTGTTGAAGTCGAAAGGAACGGCATAAAAGTCTCCGATGACCGGAGGAGGCCTGAGGGTCGGGTATACCAGCCGCGCAATCCTGAAAACTGGATAAAAGGTCAAAGCCCCGCCTGTACGTCCTGGAGAGCTGCTAATGTATTCCTGAAGAGCCGGGAAGTTAGCTGTTAGGTAGACATAAGGTGTGAGCAAGGGATAAAACGCTTCGGACACATTTGCGGCGGCAACGAGGTCGGGATTGTTCTCCGTCACTTTGCCCAGCCACGTAGCCACTGCCAGGAATTGGATCAACAATACTGCCACTACACTCGAGGCGGCGAAGACTATTTCCCGCCGCGTCCATTTACGTGAGTAGGCAAGGACAAAGCTCGTCCAGATAACTGCGTAAAAGAATCTTTGGCGATCTTCCATGATGAGAGTTGCCATTAGGCTTAGAACGAGCACGGCCCAAATGGATTTGCGGTGCTTTCCTCGCAAGATCATCAGATAAAAGGCGCACAATACAACGTTTGCGACATTAAGCCAGTTCAGCGGCTTTAGCGCCTCGCCAAGGTCACCAATTCCCATGGCTTCTCGTATGTCACTCGGAGACGTCAGGTAAGTGGCTAAGCCCATACTCCTCTGGATATCCCAGAGAAAATTAGCAGCGCCAACCATCCCCAGCGCAAAGAGCGCGTAAATACACTTCTGGAATTTCTCCGCTGACACGCTGGATCGCGTGAACTCCGTGGTAACAATGGGCTTAACGGGACGGCAGGGCATATGCGCCAGTAGGCACCCGAATCCGAAGGCTAATAGGTTTGCTCCAAGAGGGAGAGAGCCACGAACCATACTCCGTAGAAGACCCCAAAGGGCGAGAACGGATGCCCAAACCATCGGAATGAAGCCAGTAAAGCCGCTCCAGCTAGTCCCAGCAAGATCAATGCATACAAGTATTGCAGCATTTCTAGGCTCGGGCGGCAGGGCTCTTGACTCTCGATACTAACTTTAGGGTTGACATTATATAGATCATATAGATCGTGCTATGCCACTCTGTGTATATCGAGCCACAACCTCACTGCCGTTCGGCCTTCCGACCGATCCCTAAGTTATTTAGAATCAATTCTTACAAAAGTATATCAAAACAAATGACTTTATCTCCCTTTAGAATCAACACTTATGAAAACCTGGGGGGAGGGGGTCGAGACGGGCCCCGTCAGATGCAAGGTAGGGCGAACGCGCCTTATCAATAGGATCGGCGTGCCGGCCTGGCAACGTCATGGCCTTCTCCACCACACGAGCGATTAGCGGAGGCCATTGCCTCGTGGGCGAGACGAGCACGAGAAGCTCCTCATGCACGACCCGAAGACCCGGAGTCAA
>QHZC01000213.1 GCA_003224515.1 Acidobacteriota bacterium | reverse complement strand
TCTACCTTATTGAGGACCAATCCTAGAATTCTCGCTCCTGCATTTTCCAAGACCCTGCGAGCGCGCGCCACTGCCCCTCTGGCGGTTACCCCACTTTCGACGACAAAAGCAACACCATCCACGAACGTTGAGAGGATCATCGCATCGGTCACGGGAAGCACGGGAGGCGAATCGATCACCATGAACTTGAACCGCTGACGCAATTCTTTCAGTAAGGATTCCATGGCAGACGAGGAAAGCAATTGCGCCGGGTTGGGAGGCTTGGGACCGGCGGGAAGTACCCAAAGAGTAGGTACAGGAGAAAACTGTCTCAGTGCCGCCTCGATGCCGTAGGCTCCCGTCAGGAAGCCCGCGAGACCTTC
>QHZC01000218.1:4409-5320 GCA_003224515.1 Acidobacteriota bacterium | reverse complement strand
CCTATTAAGGGGACATTTCTATCGAGGACAAGAGGGGACACTATCATCGAGGTTCAACATCTCAGATCGCCAAGACCTTGTGGCGCACTGGCAGGCTTCTGGTTCTGTTTAGCATAGTGGAAGCCTGGGCACGGAAAAGCCAAACTCTGGCGAACACGCGGTGTCACAAACATCGGACAGAATGACTTTGTCCTTGGCATAGCCTTCGCCCTTCGAGGGGTTGTGGGAAATCAAGCAATGTATTGGCGACGGTCTAACATGTAATGCATTGATAGGAAAGGTCCATTCAAAAATGTGGGTCCGATTAGGAGGCAATAAGTCGCGGTAGAAGATTGACGATGCGCTCGCCGCGCGCGAATTAGAGCCGTGCGAGACCACCGAGCTCGCCCGGCTGGGTCCAACAAGTGAACGGAGGAGCCATGCTCGACTGGTCCGTCTACCGCAAAGGCTCGCTTGCCGCCTGGATCCGCCACTCTCTCGAGAGCCTGCTTGCCCCTTATCGACTGGGAAAGTCGCGCAAAGTACGTGCTTCAGCGAAGCGCGCAATTCGTTAGGCGGTAAGCTCTCACGAGCGAACGCCTAATCTTCGCCCACCCCTTTTTGGCCGCTCTCGAAATCTTTGCACTTCGCCCGACGCCGAAATGAGTGACCTAAAGAACGAACACTTCGGAGCCTCGTGAACGAAGCGCTCCGTCAAATGTGACAAGCTTCAAACCCGCCATGGTTGCGAATGCCAGAAGATAGGCATCCGCCCACACTTTCGGTGAAGAAGTGCCAAGTCTAGACTGCCGGCGGAATTCAGGCTCTATGGCCTCGGGTTCGGAGAGGTATGCGACCCTTTCGTCCGCGCAAACCTTGTCCCATAGATCCCAGGCCTCAGGGATTTTTCTCACGTCGCTTCCCATCACGGC
>QHZC01000218.1:0-4365 GCA_003224515.1 Acidobacteriota bacterium | reverse complement strand
CTCAAGCCACTCTCGCGCCCTTTCGGAGTGAATATGCCGACCCCACAGCAGTGCCAGCCAAACATTAGCGTCAAGGAAATTCAATGTGTTCATAGATCAGTTCGTTGGTCAAATCGACTTTCGGCCCATCTGACCCCGCTTCCCTTTACCGGAAGCTTAGATTAACTGCTGAAGATGTTCGTGCTTAGGAATTCATTGCGGAATTTGCCTTGCGGGTCGAACTTTTTGCTTAATTGAATAAAGTCGGGCAACTTCTTATACCTATATTTCAGCTCCGCTGGAGACATGGTAAACAGCTTCCCCCAGTGCGGTCGGGCATCAAACGGAGCTAATTCTTTTTCAATGACCGGCAAAAGCTTTTTGACCGCTGGCCAGTCCTGTTTACAGGTGAAGTGAATGGTAACGCAAGGCTGTTCGTAACAAGGGCTGAGCCATAAGTTGTCAGCGGCAATCGCGCGGATTTCCGAAATCATTAAGTGCGGACTGACTTGGTGGCGCAGTCGTTCGATCGCTAGAATTGCTTCGACGGCGTATCGACGGGGCACGAAGTATTCCGATTGCAATTCTTTGCCGGCGCTGGGCGTGAAGCCCATGCGAAAGTGCGGCAGTCGTTCATACCAAGGACCAGCAACGCCCATTTGCTCGGTACAGTTCTCGGCGGAAAGTTCAGCAATGGGGTGCAGATTCTTGGTAGCACGTTTCGCGCCGAAGAATTCCGGAGTTGCGTCAAAAGCTTGCCCCTCTTCAACCCGGCTTTTGATCCAAACTTCGTTGATGCGCTGGTTTTGCCAGTCGGTAAACAAGCTGACGCTGTACCCGCTTGATTCGATAGCGTCAAAATGGTTTTTCACTTCGCTGAGCGGCAGGTTTTCATACACGTATTGGCGCATCATGAAGGTTGGCTGAATATCGAGCGCGACCTTTGTGATTACCCCCAGCGCACCAAGCCCAACAACGGCTCCCAGAAACGCTTCTCCGTCTTGTTGGCGGGAAAGCTTAACCTCTTCGCCGGCCGCCGTGACGATTTCAATTGCTGACACGGCCGTCGCGAGATTGCCATTCTTTTCGCCCGAACCATGTGTCGCGGTGCTGATTGCTCCCGCTATCGAAATGTGAGGCAACGAGGCAAGATTGTGCAACGCAAAGCCCTTGCTATGGAGGAGCGGACACAGCTGACCATATGTCATGCCGGCATCGACCGTCACGGTGTGCGCTTCCGGCTCCAACGCAACCACTTCGTCTATTGGCTTCAGAGACAGGAAATTATCCTTGCTGTCGGCTATGTTGTTGAAACAGTGGCGCGTTCCCAGCACCTTTAGTTTGTTCTCTTTCTTGACGTAACTCCGCACCTGTTCAAGCGAGTTGGCGAAGTACAAGCGGTCAGTACTGTATTCGAGATTGCCCGCCCAGTTCTTCAATTTGTCTTTTGAAGCCCAAGCCAACAAGGGCGAAATAACAGGGCTTGCGGTCACCCCGGCAAAGAGCCTTATGAAAGTCCTCTTGTTCATAGCCATAGCTCAGGTAGTATCGACAGTTGTAATCAGGAATTCGTCTTCCGTAGCTTCGAGAGCGCCGCAATTCTACACCTATTTCTTCCCTTTTCAGCGCTGCGATCCGGTAAGGTCGAGCTTGAATGCGCCATGCAGGTGACGGTGAATGGCTATTTCTGCCAGGCTCCTCGGCCGAATTCTACACCTTGGGACAAAAAACCTGGGACGAACATCTCCGCTGGGACAAAGATGTGTAAATATTTAGGCGTTTTGGTCGATCGTGCACTTGCGCCAAAGACAGAGAGAGAATACAGGAGGTTTCGCCCGCCCAGCCAACTCCCATTATTCCTGGCTTCGGTCGTCTCGTCAGCCTTTCCAGTTATAGCCCGGCACGACTCAGTCGGGGCTGGCCCGCTAACCAAGAAAATCTTCCCTAAGTATATTGATACGACCTCCGCACTCGGAATTAATTTTCGGAACATGGCCGCGCGCACTTCTAAAAAATACCTGATTGAAACAATGAGACCGGGTATGGCCCTGTTTGACTATGATAATGACGGGCGTCTGGATATTTTTGTGGTCAACGGAGCGCCGCTGGCCGCCCAAGGGAGCTCGGGTCCCAAGTACTGGAATCGCCTTTATCATCAGAAGCAAGACGGAACATCTGAAGATGTGACGCAAAAGCTGGCCTGCAGGGAATCGAGAATCACGCTGGTTTATAGAAAGGCGCTATGAAACTTACTCTCTGTCTCTTGAAGAGCACTGTGGTCGCAGCCCTCGGCGGACTACTCTTCGGATTTGACACTGCCGTCATCGCTGGCACCACGCATGCGCTCACGGACAGCTTTAAACTCTCTCCCGCCGCATTGGGGCTGACAGTTTCTGTCGCACTATGGGGGACGATCCTCGGATCCATGTTCGCCGGAATTCCCGGAGACAAAATCGGCCGCCGTGACAGTCTCCGCGCCATGGCCGTGTTGTATGTCATTTCTTCTCTTGGTTGTGCCCTTGCATGGAACTGGTTTGCTCTTGTGCTTTTCCGATTCATCGGGGGGCTCGGCATTGGTGGTTCCTCCGTTCTCGGCCCGATGTACATAGCCGAGGTTGCGCCCGCCAAGTGGCGGGGCCGCCTCGTGGGTTTGTTTCAGTTCAATGTTGTCTTCGGAATTCTGCTCGCCTATTTCTCGAACTACGTTGTGGGAACGATGCAGCTTGGCGCCACAGAATGGCGGTGGAAGCTTGGCGTTCCAGCCTTACCTGCGGTGCTTTTCATTTTGCTGCTCTTCGGCATCCCCCGCAGCCCCCGCTGGCTGGTGAAAAAGCAAAGAGTGGCCGAGGCGCGTGATGTACTCCGTATGACTGGCGAAGAGAATTACGAACAGGAACTCCAAGATATCATCGTGTCCATTGATGCCGAGCACGTCGCCAACGATCCGCTCTTCTCTTGGAAATACCGGCTGCCAATTTTCTTGGCCGTCTCGATCGGGATGTTTAACCAACTCTCCGGCATCAACGCCATTCTCTACTACCTCAACGACATCTTCGCGTATGCCGGCTTTAATAAGGTTTCTTCCGATCTTCAGGCTGTGGCGATCGGGGCCACGAACCTGTTATTCACCATGCTCGCCATGTCGGTCATTGATCGAATCGGCCGCAAGACTCTGCTTCTCGTTGGCTCTGTAGGCACCGCAGCATGCCTGGGCGGCGTTGCAGTAGTATCCTTCGCCGGACGCCATCAGAATTTCCTGGTCTGGCTGCTGATAGGGTACATCGCATTCTTTGCCTTTTCGCAAGGCGCTGTTATCTGGGTATACCTTAGCGAGATCTTTCCTAATCGAGTGCGCGCGAAAGGCCAAAGCCTTGGCAGTTTTTCGCATTGGTTTATGAATGCGCTCATTTCCGGAATGTTCCCCTTGTTAGCCGCATCTTCCGGCGGGTATCCCTTCGTGTTCTTTGCTTTCATGATGGGGCTTCAGTTTCTTGTCGTTCTGCTTTTCTTTCCGGAGACTAAAGGAATCTCTCTTGAAGAGATGCAGAGAAAGCTCGGCATTGCCTGAGCGCATCCCCCAGGCCAGAGGGACATCGCTTACATGTGTAAAAGGCTAGCGTGGAGTGGTTCAAGAACCGAACTCACAAGTTGGGGAACGGGCCCCGCAAAAGAAACAGTGTTGGAGCCGGCAACGCTCTAAAGCACGCGCAATGTCCGCGGCTCGGATAAGGCTGCCGACAACCATTTCGGTGCCGATTGCCGGTAGAGCATCGGCACGTGCATCGTTTCATCGGACAAGCGCACGGACGGGCAGTGCGTTGGCAAAGGATTTGTACAACCGTGCGACCAACTGCGCCTAAGCGGCCTGCAGCACCGGTGACAAGAATGGGTGGCTGCCCCGGTGCGTTGCGCATCCGCTACCTGGGAGCTGCGGCAGACTTCAAGAAAGTTCAGCAGTTCACTAACCCCTCGCTTCCGACTCATTGACTGGGACTGCAATCCCCCCTCCGCCAGAATTTCCCCCTCACATTGTAAACAGAGACGTTTCCGCTTCCTTTCTGTCCCGGTGCTGAAAGTGGTTACGAAAAATGTACCGGAAATCGCCGCTCCTGAGGAAAACCCGGCACTAAATTTCAGGAGAAGATGTGATAGCGAATAAAAGGCTTCACAGCTCGGGCTGAAGTGACTTGGCCATTTCCAGAGTGACGCGCTGTTTGCGGCGATAAGAGATGTTCGCCATGTGCGCCGCAATCGCCGAGCGGTAGCCAATCTCAACTGACGCATTCGGGGTTTTGCGGGTCCGCACGCAATCGATCCAATTGGCCATATGATTCTGATTCGGGGTCTCTCCGGAAAGCGCAGTCCCTTCACGCCGGTTGGCCTTCT
>QHZC01000217.1 GCA_003224515.1 Acidobacteriota bacterium | reverse complement strand
TCCTCTTCGTGGCCCAGCCTGAGGTCCGCCGCACCGATGTGGTAGTACGCCTCGTAGTAGTCCGGGAATGCCGTCGTAGCTCGCTCGAATTGCGTCCGGCTGCCGACCGCATCATTCTTTGCCAGACGCTCCAATCCCTTTTCGAATGCATTCCGCGCCTTCACCGGTATTCTCAATTCCCGCACCGAAACCGCGTAATCGGTCCGCCGCACAGGCGGAGGGCTGCTCGCCCTGAGATGAAGCTCCAGAGGCGCCGAAGGTCCATAAAGCCGCAGAGTCTCCCGAACTGGCTCGTAGCCTGACTCTTCCACGACGATCTCGTACATCCCAGGATCGAGCCCCGGTACTTGAAAGCGCCCACACCAGTCGGTCAGAATGCTGATGAAAGGTCCTCCGGCAAGCGACCGGATGTTCACGATGGCGCCGCCTATAGGACGGTTACCTCCCTCCACAAACACAGTCCCGAAAATCTCTACTGCCTGTCTGTCGAAACCGGCAATTTGCGCGCGGACAATCGGCGTACAAACCAGCAAGCCTAGCAACAGCCAAGGCAGACCGGCTTGGTTCGCCCATCGCAGCACTCTGTACAGTCTGTCCGCTATCGGGAACGGAGCATTGTGCCGCTGCTGGCAAAGGGAGTGTACGCGAAGGATTTGCCGGGACACTGCGACGGTGATCTGCGGATGTTCGGGCAGCTTGCTTCGCTCTGCTTGCCGCAGCTTCCGCTGCCAGAGATGATTCCGATGCTCAAGACGTCGCACCACGACGACACTCATTTCTCGGTCGGTTAGAGCTGCGATGGAGGGGCGGCCAATCGTTTGGCGTTGGCGGGGCTACAGCGCGGGCCGTTGGTCCTGCATTCATGGCCCTCTCGTCCACCTCGAACTGTACGCCCTGTGCGAGGGCTTTCAATCCCGCGAAGACAGCAATTGTTGTGCCGGAAGAATTTGAATTCCATGGTCAGGTAAAGCCCTGAGACGATGATGCTGACTCAGGATTCCCCCGAAATCCGCGGGCGATTGCCAATCAACAGAAGATCCAAGGCTTCCACTGTACGTCCAATGGGCCAGTCTGATGGAGGGAAAGTCAGACCACCTCTTGGAAGATGCAATGATTGCGGGCAACTGCTTCTACATCGGAGTTCTGGCCGTCCTCGCGAGGTTCGTCTCTATTCGATGCCCGATTCGCGAAGGGTGCCCGCTGGCTCAATTCTGTGGATCTGAGCTGGGCGTTGACTTCGCATCCAAGCGCCCCTAACATTTCCGCGAGCCCGTGGATCTCTCCACTTGATTGGACAGACCATTTCGCATTACCGCATCCTGGCCAAACTCGGCGAAGGTGGAATGGGCGCAGTGTACCGTGCCCAAGACCTGAGACTTGGCCGTGAAGCCGCTCTTAAATTCCTTCCTACAGGCATGGCCGTAGACCGTCAGGCTAGTGAGCGTCTGCTCAAGGAAGCGCAGGCGGCTTCGCGTCTGAACCATCCCAGTATCGCTACCATTTATGAAGTGAACGAATCGGAAGAGCTGCCCTTTATTGCCATGGAGCTAGTCAACGGCGAGTCGTTGAAGCAGATACTACAGCGCGGCGCTCTGGCGCCGCAGCAATTGCTGGATATCGCCCGTCAAATCGCCGAGGGGTTGCACGAAGCGCACCGAGCGGGCGTCTATCATCGCGACATCAAGCCGGCCAACATCATGCTGGACTCCAAGGCCCGAGTGAAGATTCTCGACTTTGGCCTGGCGACCCTCGCTGGACGCGAGCGCGCAATTGGTGAGACCGAAGAAACCTTCGTCACCCGCGCTTCCACACAAAACACTACCGGCGGCACTGTTCCGTACATGTCCCCGGAACAACTTCGCGGCGAGCCCACAGATGCCAGCAGCGACATCTTTTCGCGGGGAAACCTCTATCGACATTCTTCATTCCATTCTGCGCGAGCCGCATACCCGCTTGCGCGCTTTGCTGCCGGACCTATCTCCGGAGTGGGAGCAGCTCGTCGACCGCTGCCTGGTGAAATCCGCCGACCAGCGCTGCGCCTCGATGGGCGAAGTCCTCGACGCTCTCCGCCGCGCTGCCTCTCCCGCTCTGCGCCAGGAAAAATCTCTCGCCGTACTCTATTTCGCAAATCTCAGCGGGGACAAAGAGGACGAATACTTTCGCGACGGCATGACCGAGGACATCGTCACCGAGCTCTCGAAAATCAAGGAACTTCGCCTCTTCCCGCGCTCCACCATGCTCGCCTTTCGGGACAAACCACTGGCGGCCACGCAAATCGGCCAGCAACTCGGCGCCGCCTACGTCCTCGACGGTAGCATTCGGCGCGCCGGCAGTCGCTTGCGAATCACCGCCCAGCTCGCTGAAACCCGCAACGGCCACTCTGTTTGGGCTGAGCGGTATGACCGCGAATTGAAGGATGTCTTCGAAATTCAGGATGAGATCGCGCAAAACATCGCTCGCGCCCTACGCGTCGTGCTCACCGAAAAGGAAAGGCGCGAAATCGAAAAGGTGCCCACCAGCGAAGTACAGGCTTACGACTACTATCTCCGCGGCCGGCAGTTTTTTCATCAAATGCGCCGCAAAAGCCTGGAATTCGCCAGGCAGATGTTCGCGCGTGCCATTGTCATTGATCCAACCTACGCGCGCGCCTTCGCCGGCGTGTCCGACTGCTGCTCGTTTCTCTACATGTATTTCGATGCCAGCAAAGACAATTTGCGGGAAGCTGTTTCGGCCAGCCGCCGTGCCGTCGAGCTGGACCCAGAATCCGCAGAAGGGCACGCCTCGCGCGGTCTCGCAGTTTCCCTGAGCAAGAATTATGACGAAGCCGAAAGGGAATTCGAAAATGGCATCCGTTTGAATCCTGAACTATTCGAGGCGTTTTATTTTTACGGCCGGTCTTGTTTCGCTCAGGCACAGCATGTAAAGGCTGCCGGCCTGTTTGAAAAGGCCGGAGAAGTGAATCCGGATGACTTCCAGTCGATGTCGCATGCCGCCATGTGCCGCCGGGCCTTGGGTCATCTGGACAAAGCCCGCGAGGCTCAGCACACTGCTTTGCGGAGGATCGAGAGACACGTGCAGTTGCATCCCGACGACGTGCGCGCCATTTACTTAGGTTCTCTGGCCCTTTGCGCAGCCGGTGAACGCGACCGGAGTTTGGAGTGGGTGGAGCGCGCCCTTGCCATGGAACCCGATGATAGCTCAGTGCTCTACAATGTCTCTTGCGGATACTCCCTGCTCGGAGAAACAGACAAGGCCATTTCGTGTTTGGAAAAGGCTGTCCGCCAAGGGTTCGGCCACGAGGAGTGGATTCAAAACGACCCCGACCTCGATTCGCTTCGTGGCCAGCCTCGCTTCCGCGCCCTGTTGCAGCACCTCTCCGTGCCGCCTTCCAAGTCCGGGTCCGCCTGACAATTTCTTTCCAGGGTTCAGGTCTACCAGCAGTCCGCAAACCGTTACTCGGACGGATGGGCTGCGTCAGCAAGAAGTTGTGGGACCCACGAGGGTCTGGAGAGTCGGCGGCCAAGTCTTCAGAAAGAAACTTCAGAGCGACAAAGCGGCGGAGCTCGATGTCTTCGGCCTTGTAAACCACACCCATCCCTCCGTCGGCGGGCCGGGTAGGGTGTCCCGGGTTTTCCTCGAGCCCCGCGACTTTCGACGGGTCCACGTGCGTGAGCACGCCTCGGCTGACGAAGGGAGCGACATTCAGTGTGAATTTCCCGGCAACAGGAAATTTCAAGTTTGTATGCCTGCAATGCTTGTATGAAGTGTCGAACTTTAGTGCGGAGGCCGCAGCCAAACGATTCTCTAGTTTTTAGGAGGCCGTTTTACGGCTATCAGCGACATCTGCTCGAGGTCAGGGAAGTGCCCCTCTTCGTCGGGCGAACGGTTAGAAGATGGAAGCTGTTGCACCATCGTTTGGGCGGGGAGGGCAGCCTTGAAGTATTGCGCATAGACATTGTTGAACGCTTCACTATCTGAGAGGCTGTCGAGATAAACAGTTGTGGAGACCACTTGGCTGAAACTCATGGACGCCTCTTCCAGGTTATCGAGCTGGTTCCGCATGGTCTGGCGGAGTTGTGCTGCTGTTGTAGCGCCATAGACGCCGCCGTTTAGCCCGGGGATAAATCCACTTTTCGCGGAACAATACAATGTTTCGCCAGCGAAGACGCAGGGACTGGCAGTGGGACTTGGAGGCATGTTTTTGGGACGGACAGCACGACGAAGGCTCAAGTCGCGCACGGCGACTCCGGTGTATTCGATTTGAGCATTGTTAGGTAAAGCGGTGACTTCGATGGTGGCTCGCGCCGGAGTGTTGCCAAATTCAAATCGGCGAGCGTAATGTTCGTTCATCAACCGCATGGGT
>QHZC01000212.1:10942-13013 GCA_003224515.1 Acidobacteriota bacterium | reverse complement strand
ACCGCAGTTGCAACTTGCCTCTGGTCAGCGCGCAGCATCTTCAAGGGCCAGCACATCAGCAGTCAGATTCGCGCCGTGCACGTTTATGTGAACACGCCCCGAGGCTGGCATGTGGTTTCCGCCCAGTCAACCGTTCTGCCTCCGGACGTGCAGCAGCCGCTGTAGCGATTTGCCGATTTCAAGCGTGTGCCTCTCGTGTGCCTCGCGTTGACGCCCCGTACAGCGAGTGTTACGCTCGCCGTTCGCTTTCCAAAACGCATGCGCGCCGTCGACCTGATTCGCAAGAAACGTGATTCCGGGGAACTCTCCCGCGAAGAAATCAATTTTCTGGTTTCCGGGTACACGCGCGGCGAAATACCCGATTACCAGATGGCCGCGTGGCTCATGGCCGTGTGGATTCGCGGCATGAGCCGCTCCGAGCTCGCGGCTCTCACCGAGGTGATGCTTTATTCCGGAGAAGTCCTCAACCATTCCGAGATCGCCGGCAAGAAAGTGGACAAGCACTCCACCGGAGGGATTGGCGACAAGACTTCTCTCGTTCTTGCTCCCATCGTCGCGGCGGGCGGCCTTACGGTTCCGATGATCAGCGGTCGCGGCCTCGGCCACACCGGCGGCACGCTCGACAAACTGGAGGCGATTCCAGGCTTCAACGTGAATCTGTCGCTGGACGAATTTCGCCGCGTCCTCCGCGAATGCGGCATGGGCTTGATCGGGCAGACCGCGGAGATTGCTCCTGCCGACAAGAAAATCTACGCGCTTCGTGACGTTACTTCCACCGTCGAGAATATCGGCCTCATCTGCGCGTCTATCATGAGCAAGAAACTTGCCGAAGGCATTGACGCCCTGGTCCTCGACGTGAAGACAGGCTCCGGCGCCTTCATGAAGAAAGAGGAAGATGCGGTTCGCCTCGCCGAAGTCATGGTCGAAACCGGCAAGCGCATGGGCAAGAAAGTGGTGGCGCTCATCACCGGCATGGATCAGCCGCTTGGTCGCATGGCCGGCCATTCGAATGAAGTTGCCGAGTCCGTCGAGGTCCTTAGAGGTCGCGGCCCCGCCGATCTCCGGGACTTGAGCCTCGAACTCTCGGCGCGGATGTTCTATCTCGGGGAAAGAACGAAAAGCTTGGAAGAAGGCCGCCGCCTTGCCGAAACCATGATTGCCACGGGTCGGGCACTCGAAAAATTCCGGGAAGGGATTCGCTTGCAAGGTGGCGATGAACGCGTTATTGACGAGCCCGAACGCCTGCCTACCGCGAGGCTGCATTTTCACCTAACGAGTTCCGCGAGCGGCTTCATCACCGGCACGGACTGCGAGCAGTTTGGCATCGCGCTCGCCATGCTCGGCGGCGGCCGCGAAAGAAAGGAAGACAAGATCGATCACGGCGTCGGCCTACAATGGCGACGCCAAACTTGCCGAAGCGAAAAGCCGCATCGCGGACAGTTATCAGATTGGCGAGGAAGCTCCGCGCGAAAAGCGGCCGCTGGTGCGCCGGATCATCGGCGCGTAAATCGATTGCGGGAGGATAGTTCATGGGAAGATGGACGGGCGTGCTCGGCATGGCCGTGATTCTCGGATTGGCGTGGCTGTTCTCCACCAATCGTCGCTCCATCAAGCTCAAGACCATCGCTTGGGGCCTCGGGCTCCAGTTGGCGCTTGGCTTTTTCGTTCTCCGTTCCAGCGTAGGCAGTTCGGTGTTCGGTTTCTTGGGTGCCGGCGCAAATAAGTTGTTGAGCTTTTCCTATGCCGGTTCTACGTTCGAGTTTGGCGATATTGGCATGCCGAAGGAACTCTCCCGGCTTGGCTTTTCGTTTGCCTTCCAGGTGCTTCCTACGATCATCTTCATTGCCGCCTTCTTTGCTGCTCTCTATCACCTCGGCGTGATGCAGCTCATCATCCGCGCTGCCGCGTGGCTTATGACGCGAATCATGGGTGCGAGCGGCGCGGAGTCCCTCAACGTGGCTGCCAGCATTTTCATGGGCCAGACCGAGGCCCCCCTCACCATCCGCCCCTTTCTTCCCAAACTCACCAAGTCCGAACTCATGGTGGTTATGACCAGTGGGATGGCGCACAT
>QHZC01000212.1:0-10748 GCA_003224515.1 Acidobacteriota bacterium | reverse complement strand
TCACCTTCATTGCTTTGCTCGCGCTGCTCAACGCCATCATGGGCGGCATTCACAACTGGCCGCACATGGTCTGGTTCCCGGAAAGTTTGCAGACCGTTTTCGGTTGGATCTTCGCGCCCGTTGCCTGGCTGATCGGTGTGCCCTGGCATGACGCCGCGAAGATTGGCAATCTTCTTGGGACGCGCATGGTGATCAATGAATTCGTTGCTTTTGGCCAGCTTGGCCCCATGAAGGGCACCCTCGATCCACGCACTTTTGCAATCGCCACCTTTGCTCTCTGCGGCTTCGCCAACTTCAGCTCCATCGGCATCCAGATTGGCGGCATCGGCGCGCTGGCGCCGGAGCAGCGCAGCCAGCTGGCAAAATTCGGCATCCGCGCCATGCTCGCCGGCACTATGGCAAACTTAATGTCCGCTGCCATCGTGGGGATTCTTTCGTGAGCGCAAGAAAAAGCCCTAAAACCAAGAATCCGAAAACGGTTTCGCCTGGAAAAATCGCGGTACCAACCTCAACCAGTAGTTCGCCGGACGGCGAGTTCGAGCTCGCGGGCAAAGCTGCTGAGTTCATTTTTTCTCAAACGTCTCTCCGGCCTCGGATTGCGCTGGTTCTTGGTTCGGGCCTCGGCGGATTTGCCGTTGAATTTGCCGCCGCTACGAAAATTCCTTACGTGAAAATTCCGCACTTCCCGCAATCCACGGCCATCGGCCATGCGGGGAACCTCGTCATTGGAAAAGTGGGAGCGATTCCCGTTGCCGGGATGCAGGGCCGTGTCCATCTTTATGAAGGGTATTCCGCGAAAGAGGTGGTCTTTCCCATCCGCGTTTTCGCGCGCATGGGCATAAAGGCCGTGATCCTCACCAACGCCGCCGGTGGTATCAAACGAGAATTCGTTCAAGGCCGGCTGGTGGTGATCAGCGATCACATCAATTTGCAGGCTGTCAATCCGCTCATCGGACCAAACGACGAGAGATTCGGCCTGCGCTTCCACGACATGACCTCGGCGTATGACCGCAGATTTCGCGAAATGACCGTCGGCGAAGGAAACCGCCTAGGCATCGGGATGTATGAGGGCGTGTACGCGGGACTCCTCGGGCCCAGCTATGAGACCCCCGCGGAGATACGCTACTTGCGCGCGATCGGCGCGGATCTCGTCGGCATGTCCACTGTTCCGGAGGTGATCGCCGCAAGGCACAGCGGCATTCGCGTGCTGGGCATCTCCTGCGTAACGAATGCGGCGGCGGGAATTTTGGATCAGCCGCTCAACCACCGGGAAGTGCTGGAGACAGCAGAGCGTGTGAAAGGGCAATTCATCGGCTTGCTGAAAGCGGTCATTCCACGAATAGCAGAGGCGATAGCGTAGGATGTTTTGAAGCGTGCCGGGAGGATTGGCGTGGGCGAAAATGAAACCCTGATTTTAGCCGCAAGGCAGGCAAGGGAAAATGCGCATGCGCCGTACTCAAACTTTCGCGTTGGCGCGGCGCTTCGTGCCACTTCCGGCAGAATTTTTGGTGGCTGCATCGTCGAGAACGCTACGTACGGCCTCACCGTTTGCGCCGAACGCATCGCCATCTTCAAAGCAATCAGCGAAGGCGAGCGCGGCTTCGACGCCATTTCCGTGGTAACCGACACCGACACATTGACGCCTCCTGCGGCGCTTGCCGCCAATTGATATGGGAATTTTGCGGCGACGTTCCCGTGATCCTGGCGAATCTCAAGGGCAAAACCGAAATCCTCCAGATGTGCGAACTGTTTCCAAAGCCGTTCGATTCCTCGAATTTATAGAAAATGGGGAATACAAAATGCCAAACCGAAATTGCATGTGCAGTTTGCGTTCGTCGCTGGTAGCTGTTCTCGTCCCGGTGTTCTATTTTCTATTCTCCGCTTGCCTCCACGCGCAAAACGCAAAAAAAGAAAAAGTTGACATGCTAGTCGCGGGCGGCACGGTCGTCACGATGAATGCAGAACGCCGTATCATCGAGGACGGTGCGGTGGCGGTAAAGGGCGACACCATCGTGGCCCTAGGATCGAGGGCCAACCTGGAGGCGAAGTACGCGGCCCCGCAGACCATCAGCGCCGCCGGAAAACTCGTGCTGCCCGGATTGATCAATGGTCACACGCACGTGCCGATGACACTGCTTCGTGGGCTGCGTGATGACGTGACGCTCGACGAATGGCTGCAGAAATACATCTTCCCGGCGGAAGCCAAAAATGTGACGGAAGAATTTGCTCGCTGGGGGACGCGGCTGGCGGCTGCGGAACAGATTCGCGGAGGGGTGACGACGTTCGCCGACATGTACTACTTCGAAGATGCCATTGCTGAAGAGACCAAAGCCGCGGGAATGCGCGGCGTACTGGGTGAAACGATCATTGATTTTCCTGCGCCAGACAACAAGAACAACGCAGCCATGCTCGAGTATGCCGAGAAATTCCTGAAGCGCTGGCAAGGCCACGCGCTGATTCATGCAGCGGTCGCGCCGCATTCGATTTATACCTGTTCGCAAAAAACGCTGCAGGATTCAGCGGCGCTGGCGCGGAAGTACAGCGCGCCGATCCTCATCCACGTCGCAGAAATGAAAAAAGAGTTGGACGACAGCCGCGCGCAGAACGGCACCACACCGGTGCAGTATCTGGATAGAATCGGAGTCCTTGGGCCGGACGTGCTCGCCGCGCATTGCATCTGGGTGGACGAAGCGGACCGCAATATCCTGGCGCAACGCAGAGTGGGGTGCGTGCACAATCCTTCCAGCAACATGATGCTGTCGAGCGGTGTTGCTCCGGTGATCGAGGAGCGCGCGGCGGGCGTGGCGGTCGGGTTGGGTACGGATGGCCCGGCGGGCAGCAACAACGATCTGGATTTGATGGAAGAGATGGACCTGGCGGCGAAGCTTCAGAAGATCACCAAGATGGACCCGCAGGCCTTGGGAGCGAAGGCCGTCGTCGAAATGGCCACGATAGAAGGGGCGCGTGCGCTGCACATGGAAAAAGAGATTGGTTCGCTCGAAGCAGGGAAGAAGGCGGACATTATTTTGGTTGGCCTCGATGCGCCGAGCGCTGTTCCGATGTACAACCTCTATGCCCAATTGGCGTATGCGTTGAAGGGAAGCGACGTGGAGACGGTAATCGTTGGCGGCCGCGCGGTGATGCGCGGCAAGAAACTGCTCACCGTGGATGAACCGGCGGTGATTGCCAAGGCCCGGGAGTTTAAGAACAAGATTGAGGCCTCGCTGAAGTAAGCCAGGAGAAAATGGACTCAAGAAATAAGGAAGCGCGAGCCCTGCAGGAGAAAGACGGGATGAAGCAAGGATCCGTGTCCGGCCTTTCCGCATCCCTCGGCGCGATTGTGAGTTCGCTCGCAACAATGTGGTGTTGTCTTCCATTGGGATTTGCGGGCGCGTTGGGGGCAGCGAGTGCAAGTGCGTTTGTCCAAAGGTTCCGGCCCTGGCTCCTGGCGCTTTCCGTCGTGCTGCTGGGAATTGGATTCTGGCAGCAACACCGCGCGAGGTTGTGCTCGGTAAAGCGGAGCTATTTGAGCACAGTGCTGCTTTGGACAGCCGCCCTGCTCGTTGTGGCGATGATTGTTTTCCCTCAGGAAATTGCAGGATTCATTGCCGATCATCTTTCCGGGGCGGCGAAGTGAAAAAGAAATTCCTCGGGATTGGCGTTGCTGTGGTCACGCTGCTTCTTGTTGTGGTGTACCTGCGAATGGATTCTTCCACGCCGCCGGGACAAGAACCTCTCGTTACGCTCACTGCCGCGAATTTCGCGGCGTTCCAAGAGACCTTCGACAAATCCATCGAAGGGCCCCGGCTGGTGCTCCTACTTTCTCCGACTTGATCAACCTGTCTGCGGGGGGCCGCCGCAGTCGAACAACTCTTGCAGCGCCATTCGGACCCTTCGCTCCGCGTGCTGGTGGTGTGGGAGCCGATGCTTCCGACGGACTTGCGTTCACCAGTTCATGGCACCCTCGGGAGAATTTCGAACCAGCGCGCCAGGCAGTTCTGGGACCCGCAACATATCGTCGCGCGAGAGCTTGGCAGGACTGCCCGCGAAAAAGCTGGACAACCGAAGCCCGATTGCTGCGTCAACCGGGGATTCTTCTGGGATGATGCCATTCTTTATGCGCCACATTCGAAGTGGCGGCAGACGCCGACGGTCGTTTTTTGGAACGGCCCGGTCGTCCGCGTGGCTTCTGCGCTCGAGAAAGCACTCCAGAATCGCCCATAACGGCGTGCCCTCAAGAGTTTGCGTAGCAGACGCCGCAGCGGAAGCGTCTTTCCAGCTTCAGTTCCTCGACGTGGACGATTTGCGCACGGACAAAAATAGCGGGGGCGCCCGGCGAGTAGGGAGCAGCTACTTCGATCTCGGTTTTCGCAACATATTCCTTCCGGCTCTTGAAGCACAGTCCGCCACGGGAAATGTCCTCGCACGTCACGATATCGTCGCCAAAGGTGTAACTCCGTATGCATGCTTTGAAATTCACCTTAGCGCGCACGTGTTTGCGCCTGTTTTCGGGGTGCGCTGCTGGTTGCCGTGCGGGTCCTGGACTGGGTGACGCGGCCGGGAAAATCTCCACGGGCTCCGCACCTTCTTCCGCTTCCGGCGTGACTTTTTCCAGCGGAGCGGGCTCGCTAGCCCGTCTCCAAAATGTCGAGGATCCGCAACTCTTGCAAGAGCGGACTATCCCTTCGTTGACCAGGAACACATCCGATTCCAGGTCGCTTTGCTGAACCATCTCCCGAGCCTTGCAGCTGCTGCACTGGAGCAGCACGCGGCTGGCCTCTTTTTCGGAGTCCGTCATGCTGGGGAACTTGACGCCCCAGAGGTCCATTTCCGGGTCCAGGAAGGCCACGCCGTAGGTGTAGCTCTTGCCATGGACGCCGAGCTTGCCAACGACACGCACCTCAGCCTCTTTGTTGGTATCCAGCCTGCGAAGGATCAATTCCTGCTCTGCGGAGAGTACGTACCGAGAGACGATGCCGGCGCCGTGGCGGCTGAGCAAAACCGTCTTGGTCTCCTCGGAAAAGACCTTGCCTTCCATGTCGCTGCCCAATAACAGAATTGCAATCTCTCTCGCAATTCGGCTGCTGCGACGTAGGTGTTCTGGAGGCATTGCAACCCACGTTTAAATTCCAGGAGGAACTTGACAAGATGGTACTTCGGGTTCTCCATCGAAGTCACTGATTATTGTAGACGCAGCCCGCCCCGCTCGGACCAACGCGCGACGGGCTCCGAGAGCAAAAGCCGGCTGAAGAGAAATAGATTGAGAGTCGATTCAAGAATGTAACATTTTCAGGCGAGGAGAGGTGGATTGAGGATAAAATGTCTAGGTGTTCGCCGAAAGGTAGAATCATGGGCCAAGAGCGGCGACGAGCGCCAAGATTCCCGTTTATCGCGTCGGCGGAGGTACTGTCGGAGAGCGCGGGCATGCGGCTGACCGTGCGCATCAGCGCCACCGGCTGCTATGTGGATACGATTAATCCTTTGGTTCGCGGAACAGCCGTCCGCCTGAGGATTCTCACCGAAACACACATGTTCGAAGCGCCGGCGACGGTCGTCTACGCACATACACATCTCGGGATGGGATTGAAGTTTGGAGCGGTCCCGCCGAATTCTCAGAATGTGTTACAGAACTGGCTGCCAGCCGTGGCCTGAAGATATCCGGTCAAAAGCCCGCTGAAGGATGGTAAATCCCAGGTCCATTTGATGCGCGCAGACTGCTCCCGCAAGCTGCCTAACCAACGGTGATGAATGTCTTGCCGTGGATAGTATGGAAACCCTTTCGAATGCCGATGCCCAGCGCGGACCTGAGATTTCTGCCAATACCGGCAGCAGCACGCGTATGATAGCTGTGTCGTTCCCATACCGACACCTATCCTCCCAATTTTGCGCAAGACAGTGGGGCGTCTCATGCAAGCTATCGTGCGCCGATTGGAAGAACGCGTTCCCCTGACAGTGAGGGTCGATCTCTGCAGTTTGGATGTCCGCCATCCTACGCATGAGGGCCTTACGGAAAACGTAAGCACCCGCGGTGCGCGGGTGGTTTCAAGCAATCCCTGGAAACCGAATGATCGGCTGAACTTGTGGTGCTTGGGGGGAGACTTCCGGGCGCGGGCGCGAGTAGTCTATTGCGAGCCGCTCGGACACAATTCATTCGCCATCGGTCTGCAACTGCTGGCCTCTGCCGGAGAATGGAAATAGTAACGTAGCCCTTTTTGGCTGCCCCAGCGCATTCGGGGAAAAATCCTTGGGGATTAGCGGGAAAGTGCCAGCAGCGATTCGTTGAGTTGGGTCAGGTCGGAGTCAAGCCGATAATAGCCGGGTCGCAAGCCAGCCGGAGTCTCATCAGGTGTGATGTTGAGCACGGCAAAATCGTTTGCAGCCCCTTGCTCGTTGGCCAGCTTCGGAAACTGATCGCCGACATAAGTGGCGGCGTGCTGGCTGACCACGCGCTCACACTCATTGACGGATAGAACGGCGCGAAGCATACCTTGGTTCTTTGCGTGGGGTTGGCAAAAGTAAAGATTTGGCATACTTGGGAATCATCGCCATTTGGAAGGAAAATTTGAATAGTACTATCGGACCAGTCGCGGCACGGGATCGCGAAGAATGCCCGACACTGCTGATATTCCTGAAATTGATTAGATTCAATGACTTAGAACACTACTCTCCAGTTCCTAGAACTCGCAATGTAATAACTAAATAGGATCGCTCTTATACTCAACTGGCACGCAGCCATCCCCAAATGTGGCTCAGCGCCTCGAACATAGCTGTCAGAATCGGCTGGAGACAACAAGCGTGATTGGCCTGGGACCCGGAGTGAGAGACTTACCGCTTGAGCATGTCCATGGCTGTTAGAGCATAGATCGTGGCGCAATCGATCACTTTTCGCAGGTCGACATATTCGTTCGGTCCATGCGCAACGGAGAGCAGGCCGGGACCGTAAGCATAGGCCGGGACTCCCAGCGCGGTATAGAAGCGAATCTCCAGCAGGCCAGGGCACATCTCAAAACGTGGCGCTTCGCCCGTGACCGCTCGCACGCTGCGGGCCAGCGCTTCGCCGAGAGCATCATCCTCGCGGCACGCGGAGAATGGCCCTTCCTGCAGCACCTCCCACTCCAATGGAATGCCTTCGCGCTTGCAACTCTCCAGGACCGCGATCATCTTGGACTTCTCCTCCGACAAGTCTTCCTCCGGATTGATTCGCCGGTCGATCGTGAACCAGCACTGTTCCGGTACCACGTTGAAGTTTGCCCCGCCGCCGCTCTGTCCTCCCAGCATCAGAATCGAGTTGTGAGCTTGTTCCGCCCCGACGTTGAAGTTGGTGAAGCGTTGCTCCACTTCTCGTTTCAACTCATGGAGCCGCTCAACGACGCGGTGCATGCGTTCGAACGCGTTTTCGCCCTGGTGCTGCAAACCAACGTGTGCGGATTTTCCAAACACCCGGACGCGCAACGAAATTGCGCCGCGGTTCGCGTTCCAAACGACACCGCTGGTTGGCTCCGCCAAAAGCATGCCGATTCCGCTGCGGCCCAGTATTCCCTGCCGTCCCAGCCACGCTGAACCGCCTTCACCTCCGGTCTCTTCGTTGGGAACCAACGTCAAACCGATCCTGCCATTCAGTTCGGCCCCACATTCCTTCAGCGCGAGAATCGCATAGAGCATGGCGACAATCCCACCTTTCATGTCGCAGGAGCCGCGGCCAAACACGTAATGCTCCTTGCGCAAAGGCCGGAATTGTTGCGGGGTCTGCGCGGCAACGACATCATAATGTCCGTGGAAATAAAGAGTCTCTGTTCCGCGCCCGTACCCTGCAAGCAGGCAAACGGGGGATTCGCGGCCATCTTTATTGAGGTCAGCGGTGTCGACCCGCTCGCATTCGATGCCAAATTCTCGCACCCGATTCTCGAGGGCATCCGCGCACGCGCGATAATTTCTCCCCGGCGGATTCTCCGTGGGGATGGCAACAAGCTCAGCCAAGATTGCGGCCATCTCGTCCTCGCGCTGGCGCAGCCAGTCAAGAATCGGGCAGGATCGTGCTCCACGCTCGTTCGATCGTCTGCTCATCGGCCATCATGCTAGAAGACCGCCCCGCTGACTCCAACCGCCATATTGGTGCTGCGCGACCCCGAATCGCTCGGGGCCGTAGCTCGATCTCAGTCGAGTTTTCTCGCAGAAGTTGAGCTTCATGCCGAGTTGCATGATACGAGGGGTCGCGAGTTGCGCCAATACTGGCCGCTAAGCCGTTCGATGAACCAACACAAATAAGGAATTTCTTCTCATAACACCAGCCCTGGTCCTAAGTGTCCCCCTGCCCGTCCGCAGGCGCGGGCGGTACCCCCGAGACGCCCCCGACATACTATCGGCGGGATGCGGAGTTAAGCTGCTAAATCGTTTTTCTGGGATGCCGTTTTTTCAATGAGCTGGTCGGTGTCTTTTTGCGCAAGCCGCAATTCTGGCACCTGCGGTCCTGACCCCGCGGCCGTAGTCTCCAATGGGTTGCCTGCCGAATTGTTACGGCGCTCACTCGCCTCGAATGGTGCGAGCACGTTGCATGCAAGAGCAACCGCCTGTGGTAGGCTGTGCCGCAATGGAAGCATCTAGCGAAGAACACGCATGACCGCTGGCACCAACGTATTTCCGGTGCTGCGGTGGGTGGGGCTGCTGTGGACAGCGGTCTGGCTGCCAATCTATATACGCGTGTGGGGTTGGGCCAATCTGCTGCACTTGTGCGATATCGCGGTGATTCTTGGATGCGCGGGATTGTGGTGGGGCAGTTCCATGTTGATTTCCAGCCAAGCCGTCAGCTCGCTGGCGGCGGGGATCTTTTGGTCCGTCGACGTTGGGTGGCGGCTCGCGACGGGACGATTTCTGGTCGGCGGAACGGAGTACATGTGGGATGCACGCGTACCGCTTTGGGCGCGGCTGCTTTCCAGCTTTCACATCGGTCTGCCCTTGGCGCTGCTCTGGGCGATGCGGAAGATCGGATACGACCGCCGCGCTCTGGCATTGCAGGCAGCGATTGCGGCGGGACTCTTTGTTGTCTCGCGGTTTTTGCCCTCAGGATTCAATATGAACTATGTGTATCAAGATCCTCTTTTTCATCGCTCTTGGGGACCTGCTCCCGTGCACCTGGCGGTGATTTTTGTTGGTGTAGTCGCGCTTGTTTATTGGCCGACCCATCTCCTCTTGAGCTGGATGTTTCCCATGACGGGCGCTGCGAAATGAAGTGATGAGGCGGGAAAGTCAGGAGCGGGGGAAAGTGGACACCGACGCGGAGAAGAATCGAGAGAAATATCTCGTCATGCTGAAGACCGCAATGGAAGAAGCGCGCCTTGGGCTCCGCGAAGGAGGAATTCCCATCGGTGCCGCGCTATTCGAACGCAATGGAAAACTGCTGGGAAGTGGCCACAACCGCAGAGTGCAAGAGGGCGATCCCTCGGCGCACGGTGAAACGGATGCTTTTCGAAAAGCGGGCCGGCAACGGAGTTACCGCGACAAAATCATGGTGACCACGCTAGCGCCGTGCTGGTATTGCAGCGGCCTGATCCGCCAGTTTGGGATTGCCACCGTAGTGGTCGGCGAGTCCAGAAATTTCCGCGGCGGGATCGATTGGCTACGCGAAAACGGAATCGATGTCATCGACATAAACTCCGAGGAGTGCGTTCGAATGCTCGCGAAGTATATTACCGGCAATCCTGAAGTTTGGAACGAAGATATCGGTGTGGACTGAAGGCACAGTGCAGGGTCGTCGGGAAAATCTATGCATGGGGAATTGCCTGAATATTTCAATGTGGCGGCTCATTTTCTGGAAGCGCCGGCCGCGTCGCACCCTGAGCGCCCCGCCATCGTTGGCGAACCGCACGAAATAAGCTATGGCGAACTGACGGCGCTCGCCAATCGCACGGGGAACGCGCTGCGTGCGCAGGGCGTTTCCCAAGGCGATCGCGTTCTGATGGTGCTGCCGGATTCGGTGGAATTCGTGGCCGCCTTTTTTGGCGCCGCAAAAATCGGCGCCGTGGCTGTGCCCGTGAATCCTTTCGCGCAGTCTTCCGACTACGTTCACTACCTCGAAAATAGCGAGCCACGCGCGGCGATCGTGCATTCGAATGCGCTCGCGGAATTCTTGCCGGCCTCGGGCGCGCGTCCGCGAATACCGATTGTCGTCGTTGGCGAGGAAAAAACCGATCTGCACGGTGGGGCTTGCGAAAAGTGGAGTGCATACACCGCGCTGGCCAGCGACCAGCTTGCCGCAGCGAACACTTCGCCTCACGATCCGGCATTCATGCTTTACACCTCGGGAAGCGGCGGCACGCCAAAAGCGGCGGTGCATCGCCATGCGGATATGCTGGTCACCAGCCGGAATTATGCGCAAACCATTCTCGGCCTGCGCGCTGACGACGTGACCTTTTCTGTGTCCAAATTGTTTTTTGCTTACGGACTCGGGAACGGGATGTATTTCCCGCTTTCGGCGGGAGCGCGGACGGTGTTGAATCCGGAGCGAATTAACGTGGCGCATGTGATTGAGATGGTGGCGCGTCACCGGCCGACCGTTTTTTTCGCGGTGCCGACTTTTTTTGCCGCGGTCTTGCGGGAAGCGGAGCGGCCGGGCCACCGCGTAAATTTCGCTTCGGTGCGCCAGTGCGTTTCGGCCGGTGAGACTTTGCCCGCTGAAATTTTCAACTCATGGAAGCGGCAATTCGGAATCGACATCCTCGACGGAATTGGCTCGACGGAGATGCTACACATTT
>QHZC01000211.1 GCA_003224515.1 Acidobacteriota bacterium | reverse complement strand
GAGCGCAAAAAGGATACTTCTTTCGCTCAACACACCCCACTCTATCGCGGGGGAGCAAGATCTGCAGCATATCGGTGGGAGCATCGGTATCAGCGTCTACCCGGAGGACGGAGAGGATGCCGAAATGCTAATCAAGAATGCGGACACGGCGATGTACCACGCCAAGGAAAACGGGCGCAACAATTTCCAGTTCTTCACGGCGGATATGAATCTGAAGGTTGTGGAGCGGCAATCTCTCGAAGGCGGCTTGCGCCGCGCTCTCGGACGAGAAGAGTTCTTGTTGCACTATCAACCGCAGGTAAATCTCGACACTGGTGAGATCACGGGAGTCGAGGCGTTGATACGCTGGCAGCAGCCTGACCGTGGACTCGTCTTTCCCGCCCAGTTCGTGCCCGTCGCCGAAGATTGTGGCCTAATCATTCAGATCGGTCGATGGGTGCTGCGCGAAGCATGCACCCAAGCGCGCGCCTGGCAGAACGCGGGGCTGCCGCCATTGCCTATTGCCGTCAACGTTTCCGCCGTCGAGTTCCGCGACAAGGGTTTTGTCGAAGGTGTCCGGACGATACTCTTGGAAACTGGCTTGGAAGCGCGCTATCTCGAACTCGAGGTCACCGAAAGTGTCCTTATGGAGGATGCCGAATCCACGGCCTCCGTACTTCAAGAGCTCAAAACGATGGGGGTTCACCTTGCGGTGGATGACTTCGGCACCGGCTATTCCAGCCTCAGCTATCTTCGGCAGTTTCCCATTGATGTCTTGAAAATTGACCAGTCCTTTATCCACCAGATTACTTCCAATCCCGATGACTCTTCCATCGTGAGCGCTATAATTCACATGGGAAAGAGCCTCAAGCACCTCGTGATTGCCGAGGGCATCGAAACACAAGAACAGAGGGCATACCTTCAGACCCAGCTTTGCACAGAAGGACAAGGCTACCTCTTCAGCCGGCCCCTGGTCGCCGAACAATTTGCCCATTTACTTCAGATGGGCATAACAGAAACTGTCGTCCACTGAGCGGTCGGACCTCTTTGCACGCTGGCGGGAAGCCTGGAAAGGATACAAGTGCTGCCAGAGCCATTCGGCGATAGCGATCCACGACCGTCTCCCTGATATCACACAGCATAGCAAGCGTTCAGGAACTTGGCGCAATCTCTGGAAAGGCGCCTCCGGCTGAGCATTCGGCAACCGCGGCGAGTCCTGTGAACTCGAATTTCTCGCGGCTGTCCTTGGCTCGCCCCTGACCATGACATTCATATTGAACAAGAATCAGAATCGCAGCAAGTACATCAAAGGCAGGAATCGGCCTACTGCCCGGTAGGCGGCTGGTACGATTTGGTCATTATGCCGGGTGCGCATGGTGTGACGTATACTCCGGGAGCGTCTGAAGGATGGCGAACAAGTTGAACAAATCGTTTTCTGCCAAATTGCAGAAGAGCCACAAGGGTGGATGGACCTATGTGGTCTGGCCGAATTCAGTCAAGTTTTTCGGTACACGAGGCTTGGTTAAGGTCAGAGGCACAATTGATGGTCATCCCTTCAAAAGTTCGTTCATGGCTATGGGCGACGGCAGGCACATGCTTCCTGTAAAGCTAGAGATACGCCGAGCAATCGGAAAGGAAGTCGGTGAAACTGTGAAAGTTCTTTTGGGACAGCGGATACGCACCTAACAAAAGCGGGCGTACTCTCAAGTCCCGACAAACAGCGATCTCGTAGATGTGGAAACCCCCAAAACATAGACGGTTTCGCCACTTTCCAGGCAAGCGGTTAGATTAGCCGAAAGTCCTTAGCTGGAAAGTCGTGTGGTTTGGCTGGGAAAGCCGTGACCGGAAACCAAGTCCTGCCAGATGGCCATGGCATCCGGCCACGAGCGAGTCCCTGCTCGATCAGCTCGCGGTACGGCTCGCAGGCACTGGTGGCCCGCTCTTGGTTGCCAGTCGGAGTGAAATCGGCTGGCCAAAGTCGGTGGCCGTTTTGCTGGCGCTCGCCGTCCTCAGTCAGCCGGTGGTCGTACTGCGTTCCCGGCGGACTCCGAGGGACCAGCAGAAGTGCCGTTCAGTACCAGACTTCAGGCGCACCAGGTGTTCACTTCAGTTCCGACGGGTGAAGTGGACTCACCTCGGAGCTTCACCCATGACTTTGATTCACTTCACCTTGGCGGTAACGCGAACTTGCAAAGAAGCAGGAGAGTTAACCCGTGAAGAGTAAAGTCGAAAGGACGCGGCCAAATTCGGATGAGGCGGGAGCGACCCCACCCTTTGACGCACCGTGCGTCACGGTTGCCGTGGGGTCGCTCCCGCCTCAGTCACGCGCAGCGCGTGACCCATTTAGCGCGTCCCAGAGCCGGAGTTTCGGAGTTGTAAGACAACGTTCATTACATCCCGTAAGGGAGAAAGGACAGAGAGACATGGAGATCATCAAGGCACCCGCAAAAAGAACCCAAGACGGCGCCCGCCCAGGTTCGTGATGGGGAGGCCCTCGAAGGCGTCTTGGACCGGCATGCTGAATTCGGCGGTGATCCTATTTCCCCCTGTGGCTCCATTACACTGTCGCGACGGCGCCATTCGTTTCCTGAAACTAACAAGCGTAACGGCTATCCGCCCAGATAAGCGGCAGATCGCGCTGCCGCCGCCGCGCTTCATATAGCTCCTCCTGTCGGACGCCATGAAACTACTGGAGGGAGCCTCCGAGAGGGCTGGCCCCCGAAGGAAAAGTGGCAAATCACAAAGATTTTCGGTGAGGTTTTCCCTTCTCGAGGGCCTCTTAGTATATGGAGGGGAGTTCACGTTGATATCTCCCGTATACCTGGTGAAGCCGTTTCCACAAACGAGGATCAAAAACGATGGAAGCCCGAGCGCGCTCCGGTGCCGGTCGCAATTTGTCTTTTACATTTTTTGTTTCTGATGCCTCTGTAGTGGTAGAGCGGCGAAGATCCTAGTGAGATTCAATCGCCTTTTCTGGTGCGGAAAGGTGACGGGTGCGCGAAAGACACGCGTAACCCTCCCCGTCACCGTTTGCGTCACCCAGGGGTGAGGCGAAATTGTTGGGAGCACAGAGGTTGCACATGGTGCGACACGCAGTCTGGACGCGGGTAATCCACCGGAGTGGGCTGGAGGCGATCGCTCCAGCCCACTCGCTCGTTGGGAAGCACGCCGCGCGGCGAAGGGGAATACGTGTGCTACTAAGCATCCAGAAAAGTTATGAGCTTCTAGCAAAGTATGGATGCTTCACCCGCGAGATTTGCGACACGTGCGGAATCGTGCTCGGTGCGGTTCGTTTCACGCGGTACGGCGAATCGGAAGTGTACTGCTCTCGTGAATGTAGGGGTGATGCTAGTAGGTCTGCGCCCCTCAGGCCAGGCCGCCCGCGCAAGTACAAAACCGGCCGCGAACGCAGAGCGCAAAGACGCGACAGCAGCAGGTCTATCGGGTCGCATCCTAACGTGGAAAAAACTGTCCGTATTCAATCAAAAACAAAGGGCTTGCAGACGCAAAAATCGCCTCTCTCGCAGTACCCCTTACCCGTCCTCTTTGGAGGCTGGAACAGACTGGCTGACGAAAAATGGCTGACGTTCTCAAATTCGGGAGGAAGGCAACGCCACGGGGAGAAGAGATCCCCGCCGCGCTCCGCGAGTTTATCGATGCCGTGGTCATCCCTCACTCGTGAAGGAGTACCTCGCGGAAACGGAGAGTCCGAATCTCCTTGTACTCTCGGATGACGGTGTGGCAAATTCGGCGGCGAGGGAATTACCTTCCGAGGGGGTGTTGCGATGACCGAGAGACAGTGTGCTGTCTATGCCCGCTACTCAAGCGAGAAGCAGAACTCTCTCACGATTGAGCAACAAGTCAGAAAATGCCGAGAGTACGCTGAGCGCCACGGATTCACCGTGCTCGATGCCCACATCTATACCGATGAGGCCATCTGCGGCGCGACAGACAACCGTGCGGGCTTGCAGCGGCTCCTCGCAGCGGCAACCCAGAAGCCGCGTGCATTCGATGTAATCCTGGTGGACGACACCAGCCGCCTCAGCCGGAACATGATCGACTCCCTGAAAATCTTCGAGCAGCTCCGGTTTGTAAACGTGCGCACCATCTTCGTGGCGCAAGGTATCGACACAGAGAGCGAGCAGGCCGAGCTCCTAGTTACGACGCACGGTATTGTGGACTCGCTATACCTGAAAGACTTGAAAGCTCGTACGTTTCGCGGTGTCGAGCAGCGGGCCATTGAGGGATTGCACACGGGCGGTCGCGTTTTCGGCTACCGGCATGTGCCTATCGAAAATTCAAACAAGCGCGATGCTCACGGTCGGCCCGCAATCGAGGGTGTGAGACTCGAAGTTGAGCCGGCGCAAGCCGCGACGATAAAGCGAATCTTTGAGCGATACGCTGCGGGGCACTCTATGAAACGGATCGCCATCGACATGAATAACGAGGGAATTCTCTCGCCACAGCCGCAGAAGGGCAGGGTGTCGCAGAGCTGGTGTCAATCATCGATCCATCACATCCTGCACAATGATCGGTATCGCGGCGTCGTGATCTGGGGAAAAACCTACAAGCTGCGCTCGCATGAAACGGGAAAGAGGATCCATCGGCGAAAGCTCCAGAGTGAATGGCGCCGCACGGAAATTCCGACTCAACGGATCATCTCCGACAAGCTGTGGGAGGCGGTGCAGGGACGCATGCGGCTCGTGCATGATTTGTATGGCACGGGGGCAAAGAACGGAATCCGCGGAGGGCGGGCGGCAGGCTCTCCGTACTTGTTCACGGGGCTGCTGAAATGCTCAGTCTGCGGCGGAAGCGTGACTATCGTGTCCGGACGGTCTAGGAAGCGTGAAGATTCGCGCTACGGTTGCTCGATGCATGCTTACCGTGGGCCGCAGGTTTGCGGAAACAATCTCCTGGTGCTCAGGCGTTCCCTTGAGGAGCAGCTTCTAGCGGGGCTGCAAGCGAAGGTGCTCCATCCTGACGTGACGGAATATACGCTACGGGGGTTTGAGGAGGCGCTGGCAAAGGCCGCGAATTCCCGAAGGTCGAGCGTTAGCGACCTAGAAAGGCGCAAAGCGACCATCGAACAGCAGATCGCAAACTGCACGGAGGCTATCGCGGACGGACAGCCATCTAGGTTTCTCATTGCCAAGCTGGGCGAATTAGAGCGCGAACTCGAAACGGTTGCGGGGAAAATCGCAAGTTCAACGCCGGAAGCCGTCAGATCGTGCATTCGGGACACGCGGAGATTCGTTGAGGTGCGGCAGCGCGACTTGCGCAAATTGCTAGACTCCGAGCCACGAATCGCGCGCGCGGCGATTGGAAAGCACGTACAGAAGATCACCTTGACGCCGG
>QHZC01000208.1:26315-26715 GCA_003224515.1 Acidobacteriota bacterium | reverse complement strand
GTCTCGGCAATGTATTTGCGGAGCGCGAGGGCGAAGGAGCCGCCGATTAGGCCGGTGCCGAGGATGGTGACGCGTGAGATGAGGTGACCGGCCGACATGGGTCAGGCGATGCGGCGGCCGATGGCGGGGGCGATGATGCGGAGCTCGGCCATGAGCTGGGTGAAAGTTGCCGGTTCGAGGGACTGCGCGCCGTCGGAGAGAGCGTGGTCGGGATCGTTGTGCACTTCGATCAGCAGGCCATCGGCGCCAGCGGCGACGGCGGCGCGGGCCATGGGCGGCACTTTGTCTCGGCGACCGGTGCCGTGAGAAGGATCGGCAAGCATTGGAAGGTGAGAAAGTTTTTTGATGACCGGGATGGCCGCGATGTCGAGGGTGTTGCGGGTGTAGGTTTCGAACGTGC
>QHZC01000208.1:8698-26229 GCA_003224515.1 Acidobacteriota bacterium | reverse complement strand
CCGAGCTCGCGGAGCAGCGTGAAGTTCTGCATGTTGCGCGCCCCGACCTGGAAGATGTCGACGTAACCCATCATCATCTGAATCTGCGACGCGTCCATCACTTCGCTGATGGTCAAGAGGCCGAATTTGTGGGCGGCTTCGCGCATGATCTTGAGACCTGGTTCACCCATGCCCTGGAAGGCGTAGGGAGAAGTGCGCGGCTTGAAAGCGCCGGCGCGCAAGATTTTTGCGCCGGCCTTGGAAACGCTTTCCGCAACGGAATGAATTTGCTCGCGGGACTCGACCGAGCAGGGGCCCGCTGCGACGACAACTTCCGGGCCGCCGATGCGAACACCCCGGCCAAGATCGACGACCGTGCCTTCTGGCCTGAACTGACGGCTGGCGAGCTTGAACGGCTGAGTGATGCGCATGACTTCGCGCACGCCGTCGAGCAATTCGAAATCGCGATGATCGAATTCGCGGTGCACGCCGACAGCGCCGAGGACGGTGTGCGATTCGCCGGTGGAGCGGTGAACGTTGAAGCCGCTGGCGACGAGGCGGTCGATGACATGCTGGATTTGGACGTCGGTGGCCCCTTCTTGCATCACGATGACCATAAGTGTTCCTCGTTCTCCTGGACCTTTGCGTTGATGACCGGAAAATGGCCGGTCTTATTTCTCGTCCCTCTTGGCACCGTCGCCGGAATGCATGGCATCGCGTTCGGCGGCGCGGGCCTCGTCAATGATGCGTTCGAAGAGGCGGCGGATCGCGGAGTCGGTCAACGGCCCCGGATTATTGTGTTCGGCGTTTTCCAGCACTTCGTTCTCGCGGTCCGGCTGGTACAGCGGAATATTCGCCTCTTGTTTGAGCTTGCCGATTTCGAGCGCGCAACGCGAACGCTCGTTCAGTAGTTCGACGAGTTTCTTGTCGATTTCGTCGATGCGGCGGCGCCAGTCGGCGAGATTCACGGCGCCACCTCGCGCCGCGAGAGGCCGTGGCGAGCGGCTTCCTTGAGCGAGCGAACCCGTTCTCGAAGCGCTGCGGCAGCCTCATCAACGAACTTTGCTTTTTCGATCTCGGAAACGAGCGCCGAGCCCACGACCGCGGCGTCTGCCAAGCCGCCGAGGACCGAAACATGGCCGGGTTGCGAGATGCCGAATCCGACGGCGATGGGAAGCTTTGTGACGGCGCGGGTGCGGCATGAGATAGAGAAAACCGGAGGAGCACGCGTCGATCTTCCGGAGGCGATCGTCCGTGGAAGTCGGCGCACCGAGGAAGATGGTGTCGAGTTGATGAGCGGCGAGAAGGCGGCGATAGTCTTCGGATTCTTCGAGCGTGAGATCGATGGTGAGAACGCCATCTGCGCCGGCAACCGCTGCGGAGGATGCGAATTTCTCGAGGCCCATCTGCAAGATGGGATTGTAATAGCTGAACAGGACGAGCGGGACCTCGTTGGCCGGAGAGCTCAATTGGCGGATGCGGCGGACCAGATCGATGACCCCGGAGAGGGTCGTGCCGGATTTAAGGGCACGTTCGGAGCCGCGCTGGATGGTAGGTCCATCGGCGAGAGGGTCGCTGAAGGGGACGCCGAGCTCGATGACGTCGGCACCGGCTTCGCCAAGGGCCCGGACAAATTTCAGCGTGGCGTCGAGAGAGGGGTCGCCTGCGGTGATGTAGGCGACGATGCCGAGTTCGCCGGATGCGCGCAGTTCTCGGAAGCGTTTGGAGATGCGGGTCGAGTTGGAGGCAACTACGGTCATTCGGTTTGGAAAGAAAGATTAGAGCAGGCGGGAGTAAGTGTCCATGTCCTTGTCGCCACGGCCGGAGAGGTTGAGGATGACCAGGTCGCTTTTGCTCATTTTGGGGAGGCGCTCGATCGAGCCGGCGATGGCGTGGGCGGATTCGAGCGCCGGAATGATGCCTTCGGTACGCGAGAGAAGCCGCGCGGCATCGAGAGCGGCTTGATCGGAGACGGCGGAGTATTCGGCACGGCGCTGATCGGCGAGCCAGGCATGCTCGGGACCGATGGCGGGATAGTCGAGGCCGGCGGAGATGGAATGCGTTGCGGCAATCTGGCCGTCTTCGTTCTGCAAAACGTAAGTGTAGGTGCCCTGGAGGACGCCGGGGCGCGCGCCGGAAAAACCCTGATGGGCGGCGAGACGCGCGGCATGTTCGCCGAGTTCACCGCCGCGGCCGCCGGCTTCGATGCCGATCATCTTTACATCAGAATCGCAGGGGAAACTGTAAAAGAGGCCAATGGAATTCGAACCGCCGCCGACGCAGGCGAAAAGGTGCGTGGGAAGACGTTTTTCAGCGGTGAGAATTTGCTCGCGGGCTTCGCGGCCGATGACCACCTGGAAATCGCGAACCATGGTGGGATAAGGATGCGCGCCGAGAACGGAGCCGAGGAGATAGTGGGTGGTGCGGACGTTGGTGACCCAGTCGCGCATGGCTTCGTTGATAGCGTCTTTGAGGGTGCGGCTGCCGGCATCGACGCCGACGACTTGCGTGCCAAGCATGCGCATGCGGGCAACGTTGAGGGCCTGACGCGCCATGTCTTCCGTCCCCATGTAGACGATGCATTCGAGGCCGAGATGCGCGGCGACGGTCGCGGAAGCGACTCCGTGCTGACCGGCGCCGGTTTCGGCGATGATGCGCGGCTTGCCCATTTTCACAGCTAGCAGGCCTTGGCCGATGGCGTTATTGATTTTGTGCGCGCCCGTCTGGAGCAAATCTTCGCGCTTGAGATAGATACGCGTTCCGCCAAGTTTTTCGGAGAGGCGCGAAGCAAATTGCAGCGGTGTGGGGCGCCCGGCAAAATTCTTCAGCAGGTATTGGAATTGGGCCTGAAACGCCGGATCCGACTTCGCGGTTTCATAGGCCTGCTCGAGCTCGAAGAGCGGCACCATCAAAGTTTCGGGAACATAGCGGCCGCCGTAGGGCCCGAAACGTCCCGGCGTCGTCGTCGGTGATTGGAGGATCGAACTCATAGATTTCCGTGAATCTTCCGCTCGAAGATTCTATTTCCGCTCGCCGCGGCGCACTTCCTGAATGAACTCCCGAAGCAGGCCGTGATCTTTCTTTCCGGGCTTTGATTCCACGCCGCTGGCGACATCAATCCCGTAGGGCCGTACAATGCGCACCGCCGCAGCTACATTTTCGACTTTCAGGCCGCCTGCCAAAATGATACGGCGACCCTCCGCTGCCCATATTGGCCTGTGAACGCGGCGTCAAACAGAAAGGCAAACGCCTCGGGATATTCATCCAGAATACCCAAGGGAAAATCAGGTTCGACGCGGAAGGCTTTGAAGACCGGGAGGCTGCGGGCCAACTCGGCAACGGTTTCCGGAGTCTCATCGCCATGAAGCTGGGCGGCATCGAGCTTTAACGATTTCGAGAGTGCGGCGACCTCAGCGGGCGGAGCGTTCACGAAAATGCCCACAGCTTCGACCTTTTTCGGAAGCTGCGGGCGGATTTTTGCGACTTCGGCTTCGGTGATATGACGGGGGCTTTTCGCATAGAAATTGAACCCCAGGAGATTAGCGCCGACCTTGATGGCGGCGAGGGCGTCCGCTGGGTTGGTGATGCCGCAGATTTTGACGCGGATCATGGCCATCTACAATGTTCCCGACGCAGAAATAAGGAGAGAGGAAAGGGCCGCGGCGGGATCGCGAGAGAGCATGAGATGGGTGCCAACGAGGAAAGCGTCGAAGCCGGCGGCACGAAGCTTCACGAGATCGTCGTGCGTGCGCAGGCCGGATTCGCTGACGGCGATGCAATCATCGGGAACGCGGCCGATCAATTCGAAAGATGCTGCGACGCTGACGGTGAGCGTTTTGAGGTCGCGGTTGTTTACGCCGACGATGCGGGCGCCAGCGGCGAGAGCGCGGTCGAGCTCTTCGGCAGTGTGAACCTCGACGAGCGGCTCCATGCCCAGCTCGCGGCCCAGGGCGATGAGGTCGCGAAGCAGCGCATCTTCGAGTACGGAGACGATAAGGAGAAAGCTATCCGCGTCGTTGGCGCGAGTTTCCCAAACTTGCCAGGGATCGAAGATAAAATCCTTGCGCAGAACCGGGAGCTGGATGGACTTGCGAGCCTCGCGGAGATTTTTCAACGAGCCGCGGAAGAACTCGCCTTCGGTCAGAACGGAGAGAGCGGAAGCGCCCGCGGACTCCAGAGTCTGCGCGAGGGCTACGGGATCGAAAGGATCGCGAAGGACACCGCCCGAGGGTGAGGCGGCCTTCAGCTCGGCAAGAACGTTTAGAGTATCGCGGCAGAGCGCTGCGGAAAAATTGCGCAGCGAGGTGGCAGCCTTCACGCCGTACCTCAACGCGGTCTCGGGTAAGACGCGTTTGCGGTGATCGACCTCGGCGCGGCGAGCATCAAGAATGCGGTTGAGGACCGTTCCGGTGTTGGTCTGGGCAGACATTGGGGTAAGTTTGTATGCTAGGGGTGCGCGGGGAGAGAGTCAAATCGGAAGAAAGTTGCCAGTCGACAGTTGAAAATCGAAAGCTGAGAGTCGCGGGGCACGAGTTTTTGAGCCCAGGGATGTCACGGGAGAAGCAATGGGATACGGGAAAACATATGGGGCACTGCTGGAGGCGATCGCGGAGGAGGCGGATCGAATCGCGATGCGGTATTTCCGCGCGGACGAGCTGCGCATTGAGAGAAAGGGCGACGGGACGGCGGTGACCCAGGCGGACCGCGCCGTGGAAGAGATGGCGCGTCGAAAAGTGGCGGCGAGCGGGCTGGCACTGGATGTTCTGGGTGAGGAGATGGGCGGCGGAGATTCGAATGCCGCGAGCAAGTCGGGACGAGCGCGGATGATTATTGATCCCATTGATGGCACCGAAGAGTTTTCGCGGGGGATTCCGATGTTCGGGACGTTGCTGGGGATCGAGTTAAATGGCGAGATCGTCGCGGGAATGGCCAGCGCGTCCGGATTAGGATCGCGTTGGTGGGCGTACCGGGGCGAGGGGGCGTATCGAAATGGAAAGAAAATTCGGGTTTCGAATGTCGGAAAGCTGAGCGAGGCGATGATTTTTACCACCGGTACGGGTCCGACCAAGAATCGCGAAGTCATAGAAAAAATACGACGGTTGCCAGACGCATCCCGGAACAGCCGCGCATTGGGGGGATATTGGCAACATATGCTGGTTGCCGAGGGCGCGATCGATGCGGCGCTAGATTGGACATCGAAGCCATGGGATCTTGCTCCGCTCGGAATCATCGTGGAGGAAGCCGGTGGCCGCTCGACGAATCTTCGCGGCGAGAGAACGATTTATTCAGGGCAACTCGTGAGCACGAACGGCAAGATTCACGACGAGGTGCTGAAGATTCTGGAGTGAAGCAGGAGATGATCCGGATCAAGCGAGTCTACGACCGTGCATCGAAAGAGGACCGCTGGCGAGTTCTGGTGGATCGCCTGTGGCCGCGGGGGATGAAGAAAGAGGCCGCCAAGATCGACGTGTGGATGAAGGAGATTGCGCCAAGCAACGGTGTGCGCAACTGGTTCGCGCACGATCCCAAAAAATGGCCGGAGTTTCAAGAGAAATACCGCGCTGAGTTGAAGAAGAAAGAAGGGCTGCTCGCTGAATTGAAAAAGATGGAGCAGGAGCATGGAACGCTGACGCTTCTTTTTGGCGCGAAAGATGAAGAACACAATCAGGCGGTAGTTCTTGCGGAAGCTTTGAATAAGAAATGAAGGAACGCTTCCGCGCCGATCCGAGGCGTTCAGAAGAAACCAGCCGACGAAATGCCTGTCCAAATTGGCCGTTTTGTCCAGTACTAGCAAACCTTAGACTTTTAAATCCTGGAACACCCCTGCATCTCTCCCGTGGAGGTTTTCTGATGGACGTCCGAGTACAAGCTGAAAAAGCGGAACGGTTCCGAAAGATGCATCATGGACCGCGTATCCTGGCGCTTCCAAATACGTGGGACGTGGCCAGCGCGAGAATTCTCGAAGATGCTGGTTATCCAGCGATTGCGACAAGCAGTGCGGGGATCGCTTTCTCTCTCGGGTATCCAGACGGCCAGCGCGTTTCCAGAGATCAAATGCTGGAGGTTGTGGCGCGAATCGCACATGCGGTTAGTATCCCGGTGACCGCGGACATGGAGTCTGGCTACGGCACCACCGTCAAAGACATGGTAGAAACCGCGAAAGCAGTGATTGCCGCCGGGGCCATCGGAATGAATCTCGAAGACGTGACGGGAGATGATGAGGGTTCACACGTCAACATGACACTCCAAGTGGAAAAAATCAGCGCCATTCGCGACGCGGCTGCGTCACTGGGTGTTCCGCTGGTGCTGAATGCACGCACGGACATTTACTTGATGCCGATCGGTGAAGCCGCCACGCGCTTTGATCGAACCGTGGGGCGGCTACGCGCCTATCGTCAAGCCGGGGCGGATTGTGTCTTCGCCCCCGGAGTCACCAGCCGGGATACCATCGCCGAGTTGGTGAAGGCCATCGGCGCGCCGCTCAACATTCTGATATCGTCCAACTGTCCTTCCCTCCGAGAACTGGAAAAGATCGGAGTCGCGCGCGCAAGCGCTGGTTCCGCCGTGATGCGCGCTACGCTTGGACTCGTCCGGCGAATTGGCAAAGAATTGATGGAAAGAGGAACGTACGACTTCCTGTTCGATGGCGCGGTCCCCTTTGCCGGATTGAACCGCATGATGGGACCCCAAAGCTCGTAAGTTCATGCCTGAAAAACATTTGTTGCCCGGAAGTGTCCGCGGATGGTGCGCTACCGCGAAAAAGTGGCGCTGGAAAAGCGGCGGGCGTATCGCGAGTGGACGTACTGGGGAAATCCGGTCCCGGGATTCGGAGACGCTTGCGCGCAGCTTTTGATTCTGGGACTTGCACCCGCAGCGCATGGCGCGAATCGCACGGGACGGATGTTTACTGGCGACCGCTCTGGTGATTTTCTCTATGCGGCGCTGCACCGGGCAGGCTTTGCGAATCAGGCTAATTCCCTGCACTGCGAGGATGGGCTGCGCTTGGAAAAAGCCTACATCAGTGCAACATGCCGCTGCGCACCGCCGGACAACAATCCACTTCCCAAAGAAATTGCGAATTGCCGCGGTTATTTTGAACGAGAGCTGGAAATATTGAAGCCCAAAGCGGTGCTAGCGCTGGGAAAAATCGCCTGGGATGCCTATCTCGAAATCTTGAAGCAACGTGGCGTGATTACTACGCGAGCGTTTTATAGGTTTCGGCACGGTGCGGAGGCGGAAATGGCAGCGGATACGCCGCGTTTGTTCGGCGTCTACCACCCCAGCCAGCAGAATACGCAGACTGGGCGTCTCACACCTGCCATGTATTCTTCCGTCCTCGGCCGAATCGGGCACTTCCTTGAAAAATAGCCGCTGCCGACTGCGGTTCCTAATTGCGGGGTGTCGGGAAGCCCTTGCGGTCCGATGACAGGATTTGCCGACAGATATCTTGCCCTCCGCTTTAGGTTTCGCTTAGCACCCCCAAGTGTATCTTTTTCAATCCTTTGCACGACCTCTCGCGGCTCGGCGATGGCTCCTCTTGTGCATGCATCATTTGCTGGAGCGTTTCGCGGGAGGAGACCATGGAACGAAACAAGCTCGGCAGGATATTCCTAAGCATCGCGATCTTGACGATGACGCTTGGTGTGCGAGCCGCGTGCAGAGTGCAGGACCAGACCCAAGAACCGGTGCGAGAAGCGACAACACAAGCGCCAGACCAGCAGCGCCAGAAGGCCGACGGTGAACGCCACGGACTGCCGATTGAAACATTGGCCGTTGTTCCGGGGACGAAGTTTCTCGTGCGGCTCGAAGATGGACTGGGCACCAAAGGCACGAAGGAAAATGAAAGGTTCAAAGTGAAAACGCTCGAGCCTCTCGAGGCGGGCAGCGGGATTTATCTGCCGTCCGGAGCGGAAATCCACGGGCACATCAGCCACGTGGAACCGGCGGGAGTGGCGGGGCGGGCGAAGCTCTGGCTGACGTTCGACGAGATTCGCACAAACTTTGGCACTTTGCCGATTGTTGCCGAAGTTGTGAGCGTGCCGGGCGATCACAGCGTGAAATCCGGCACTGCCCAAGAAGGATTGATCGAACGACGATCCAGCAATCAGCATGATGCCGCGGAAGCGGCCGCAGCGGGAGCGGCCACCGGAGCCGTCAAGGGCGTAAAGGACAAAGACAAAAAAGAAGCCGCCGAAGGCGCTGCGTTGGGGGCGCTGACGGCGTACCTCATGGAATCCGGGCGCGGCCGCGAGTTGAACCTGCCCAAGGGCGCAAAACTCGAGTTGGAGCTCGAACGAGCGCTGTATCTTGTAAAGGATTGAGGCGAAACTTCCTCAGTTTTCCGTTGTCAGCGTTCAAGAAGATTGAGCCTGAATGCTCCCGTTGCCCCCGGAAAAAGGGAACCAGGCCTCACTGGACCAGCCCCGGTCTGCCCCATCCACCATGCAAACCGGAAGGCCCGGATTCCGATCTAGGGTCTATTGGAATAAAGCAGACGTGTCCCAGATTCTGAAGTCGCCTTCGGCATAGGCGACTGCCAAGCGAACTCCGTTCCCGCCAAAGGCGATACGTTCGATGACTCGGGGGAAAAGAGGATTGGGCGGGAGCGATGGCTCGAAGGTATAGAGCAACTCTCCCGTTGGCAGTTTGGAAAGCAACACGCGCTTATCGGCATGAGCCGAGGCCAAGAATTGCCCGGAGGGATGAATATCAAGCGCGGTGACCGGGGATGGGGACAACACAATTCGCCGCGGTTCGCGATCGGTGCCGGCCTCGCTCAAGAGCACGGAGCCGTCATCAAGTCCTGCCGCGAGCCAGTGGCCGCCCGACGACCAGGCGAGCGCCGGGACGGCGGTACGGCCGAAGCTGCGGTGCGGACCGTTGGAGTGGATTTCATAGAGCCACACCGTATCTGCGGGTTCGCCAGCCGGTTTGGCCAAGCCGATTGCGAGCCAATTTCCATCTCCGGAAAAGGCCAGGCTGAGAATGGGGCCCGGCACATCCAAATGAAGTGCTAGATTCCCAGTCGCGATCTCCCAAACGGTGACCACGCCGTTCGCATCGCCGCCCGCCAGAGTTCGTCCGTCGGCGGTCATGGCCAGGGTCTGCTGAGCGCCGATTTTCTCCACAAAGGTCCTGTTCTCCAACATGTCGCCCTGCGGCCGGCTCACGGTGATTCGGTTATCGTAAGCGTAGGCTTGAATATTTGGCTCCGGCGCAACCGCCACGGCCAGCGCCTTGCGGCGCTCGAGCAAGACAAATTGTCCGTCGCGGGGCCGGAAATAGAACAGATCTCCCGCCTGGGTGGTATATTTCTGAACCAGTGGGAACCCGCTTTTGCGCGAACAGGAGGAGGCCGCTAGAACGAACAGCAGCAAAAGTAGGGCAGCCGACCGGTTTCTCATGGCTTGCACATTTATATGTAGGTTACATGATTTTTGCCGATGGATGAATCGCCGCCCGGTCGCATTCGCGGTCATTTTCGCGTTGCTAGGCACCGGGTGCGGCCGCCAGCCGTCTGGCACGAGCCCGCTCTTTCCCGCGCCGCAGGGAACCACGTGGGGCTTTATCGATAACCGCGGCAAAATTGTAATTGCGCCGCGCTTTGAAGCCGCGCTGCCCTATTCCGAAGGGCTCGCCGCCGTCAAACGCGAGGGACGATGGGGCTACATCGATCTAATCGGATCGGAAGTCATTCCCATTCGCTACCGGACGGTCCAAAGTTTCCGAAATGGCTTCGCCATCGTTGATGCTGGTCTGCCCGATCATCCTGTAGGCCTCATCGATACGAGCGGCTCCTGGGTTACGCCGCCTCTGTTTCGCTCGCTTTCGGCCGCCGATGGCCCCGATGGTCTGCTGTTGGGACAGAAGGAACCCGCCGAGGGCTTTGGCTTCTACGATCGTTCCGGAAACCTGGTCCTGGGCCCTTACTTCCTGGCCTTCCCTTTCGCCCAGGGCCGCGCGCGCGTCAAGACGGGCGTCCGGGCGAGTTCCGATGACTGGTTAATCGAGGCTTCTGGAACTTTCTTGCCGAGGAAGCCGCTCGTTCTTGACGGCATGCGATTCTCCGAAGGACTGATTGCCATCCGGCAGGACCGCAAGCTGGGCTACATGGATCTTGCGGGGAACATTGCCATTGAGCCGCGCTACGATCAGGGAGGCGAGTTTGCCGAGGGGCTTGCGGCGGTTCAGTTGGAAGGGCACTGGATGTTCATTGATAAATCGGGCGCCTTGACCGCTGAATTTCCAGGGGGCGTCGCCTTTGCCGAGCCGCTCTCCGACGGGCTCTCGCTGGTGTCGGCGGATCGCGACCAGCCGGGAGGGAAGTTCGGCTATGTGGATCGGAAAGGCCAGTGGACGATCAAGCCCAGCTGGGATGATGCCCAGCCTTTTCACGAGGGCCTGGCCTACGTCGGCACCTGGAAGGCCGGGAAAACGGCTTACATTGACCACAAGGGGAGGATCATCTGGGAGGGTCAGGACGGTCGCTCTGTCAGCCGCCATCGTTGTGGGAATCGCCGTGGCGATGGGAAAGCCCCAAATGACTTTCCCATCAGCATGCGCTGTCGCTCAAGCGCCGCGCGCTCGGCTTGTGTCCTACAGGAAATTCTAAAGGGAGATGCATCCGTCGAAAGAGAAGCTAGCCGAGCGATATACGATTGCTCGCAGCTCTTGCCAAAGGACTATTCTTCACAACTTTGCCGGGACTTGCGCGCGCTTGTTTGGAATGCGAGAACTTGGCAAGCGCCTGACGGCTTGTTAGAGTCGAGTGTCCAGCAAATCGGGCCATTCATCAAGAGCATGCCGAAGAGAGGTTGACATCCATGGGGGAAGAGACTCGTGCGGCAGTGCGGGCCATCGAAACGATGGAGCGGAAGGACCGCGTCCTCATTGTCGAAGATGAGGACAATGCGCGAAAGGGCTACGAGCAGCTTCTGCAGCGCTGGGGGTGCGACGTTGTGGGCGTGGGAACGGCGGAAGAAGCGCTGGCGAAATTTGCGAGCTACCAGCCAGACACGCTGATTGCGGACGTGGAATTGCCCGGGATGAATGGGCTGGACCTGCTGAAGCAGCTCGGGCCGGAACTCCACGAAGTGCCGGCCATCATCATTACTGGCAAGGGCAGTGAAGAGCGCGCGGTGGCGGCGATCGAGGCGGGGGCGTTCTGGTACATCGAAAAGCCGCTGAAGGGGCCAGTGCTGCGCGCGCTGCTGGACCGTGCTCTGAGCAAGGCGCGAGATGCCCGGCAGCTGGCTCTGCTGCAGCGGCAACTTCGCGAGACCGGAAGGTTGGGGGACCTGGTCGGCGCGTCGAAGGCCATGCAGGATGTGATGCGCATTGTGGAGATGGCTGCGCCGAGTTCGGCGTCGGTATTGATCACCGGAGAGACCGGATCGGGCAAGGAAATCGTCGCGCGGACACTGCACAAACTTTCGCCGCGCGCCAACGGGCCGTTTGTGGCGATCAATTGTTCCGCGATCCCCGAGACATTGATGGAGAGCGAGATTTTTGGCCACGAGCGCGGCGCCTTCACGGGCGCGGCCGAGCGGCGCATCGGCTGCTTCGAGCTTGCAGACGCGGGAACGCTGCTGCTGGATGAAATCGGCGAGATGCCGGCCCCGACGCAGGCGAAACTATTGCGCGTTCTGGAAGACCGCAAAGTGCGACGGCTTGGGAGCAAGAGTGAGACACCGGTGGACGTACGCGTTCTGGCGGCAACCAACAAAGAACCCGAGCAGGCCGTCAGCAGCGGCCAGATGCGGCAAGATCTCTATTTCCGCCTGAATGTGTTTCACATTAACCTGCCGCCTTTGCGCGAACACAAGGACGACATTCCGATTCTCGTCGAACATATTTTGCGCGACGTCAACGCCAAGCATGGAAAGCATGTAAGAGGGATCGGCGCGGAAGTTCTGGACATTTTCATGGGGCACACCTGGCCCGGGAACATCCGCGAGCTGCGCAACGTATTGGAGCGCGCTTCCATCGTGTGCGACAAGGACCTGATCACCCGCGCGTGCCTTCCGGGAGAATTCGGAAAGACCGCGGCGAAAGGGCCGAGCGATCTTTCGGTGATCAAGTTCCCCGTGGGGACGACGGTCGATGCGATGGAGCGCGAGCTTATACTGCAGACGCTGGGCGCAACCGGAAACAACAAAACGCGGGCGGCAGAACTGCTCGGCATCAGCCTGAAAACACTTCATAATAAGCTCAAAGAATACGGCAGCGATCTGCGGACAAAGCTCACACTGGTGATGACGGGCCTGGTACTGCTCGTTGTAGCCGTCCTGTCTGGTGTGTTTTTTTGGCAGCTGCTGGAACAAGTGCTTCGCGAAACTAATAAGCGCATCGTAGATCTGGCGGCAGACAGTTTTCAGCAGGTAGAGCGCGCCCTCGCCGATGCGAGCAACCACGGCTGGCGGCCGGAATCGAACTCTGCCGAAGACATCCGCGACTATGTGCGTTACGCGCTGCAAGCTAGCGAGGGGCTGCAGGCGCAATTGAAGGCCGCCATTGGATCACCTGCGATTTATGAGGTCTCGGTCATCGACCAGAACGGCATAGTTCTGATTTCGAGCGACAAGTCACAAGAAGGGAAAATTCACTTACGGCATAATCCGCTTTCGGAACTTGTCGAACGCGGCTTCCTGCATCAGGTCACGGTGTTGCGCGGCTCACCGAGAATCTTCGAGTACAGTTCCCCGTTTAAAGCCGGGGGGCAGCCTTTCGATATTCGAGTGGCCATGTCCACCCGGCTGCTACTGGATGAGATTTCTCCGAGCCTGCGTAAGTCGGGAACCATCGTACTGGTGGCCGTGGTGATCTCGACGCTGCTCGCCGCAGTGGTCAGCAGGGCTACGCTGGCTCCCTTACGCGATATCGCCGCACAGTTGGATCGTATCTCCGCGGGACAATATGACGCGCCTTCTCCGGACGTCAAAGGTTTCGCGGGAAGCGGCGATGAACTCGGACTGGTGAGCCGGAAAATCACACAAGTCGGCCAACAACTGCGCGGCGTGCACGAAATCTTTAGTACCATGCGCGAAAACATGAATTCGGTCATGGCGGGGCTCGAGGACGGCTTGCTGTTGTTCACGCGCGATGCGCGAGCCGTGATGATCAGCCCTGCAGCGGAAAAATTTCTGGGCGCCCCCGCCGGACAATTTCTGGGGCGGCGGGTGACGGAGATTTTCCCCCTGGGTCATCCCCTGCACGAGGCGCTGCACGTTGAAAGTGATGAACTGGGTGAAGTGGCGGCCGAAACGGAGCTACTGACAAGTGAAGGGCCAAAGCGCGTGAGCGTCAGTGTGCAGGCCATCCAGGAAGATGGCGAACGCATGGGCGCGCTCGTGACGCTGCGCGACCTTGACTCGCTAGAAAGCATCAACACGCAGCTTCAGGTGAGCGAGCGCCTGGCGGCGCTGGGGCGCATCACCGCGGGAGTCGCGCACGAAGTGAAGAATCCGCTGAATTCCATGCGGCTGTGGCTGGAAAACCTGAAGGAATCGCTCCCTGCAGAACAAGACGGCGCTTCGCAACAGGCCGTTCAGGTACTGGACAAAGAAATAGACCGCCTGGACGCGGTGGTAAAGCGCTTCCTCGATTTCACCCGGCCCATGGATATCCGGCTCGAAGCAACGCAGCTCGCGGAGCTATTGAAGGAAGTCCTGGAGGTCGCAAAACCACAATTTCAGAAATCCAACATCCAACTGGCGCAATTACTGCCAATCGACGTGCCGGAGGTGTACGTGGATCGCGCGCTGCTCAAGCAGGCGGTGCTGAATCTGGTGCTGAATGCCGCGGAGGCCATGCCCAGCGGCGGGCAATTGCGGCTGGTCCTGAGCCGCCGCGGCGAAATGGCGGAAATTACCGTGGGCGATACCGGCAAAGGCATTCCAACGGAAAACCGCCAGAAAATTTTCCAATTGTTTTTCACTACGCGTCCGGGAGGCAGTGGAATCGGACTTGCGAGTACTTTTCGAATTGTGCAGCTTCTCAACGGTTCGATAGACTTTACTTCGGAGGTCGGCCGGGGCACGACGTTCCGAATCGAATTGCCACTCGCGGCCTGAACATGACGGAAAACCCAGTCCGGTCCCTAACGGTGTTCCCGCCCAGCTCTCTCCATTCGGTCATTGTTTTTCTCTGTTGTGCTGTATGCGTGTTTGGTGGATGCAGCATGAGGAAACGTCCGGCTATTCCCTGGGCCACTGCGGTACAGGTGAAGCCTGTAACGCAGCCAAGCATGGGGGAGACAAGCAGTGTTCCAGATGACTTGCTCCCGGAGCTGCGGCTCGAACTGCCCCCTTTTCCCGGCCATCTGATCACCGTCCGGAGCGCACCTCCGCGGCCACGCGTCGGCATGTCGCCCTCCGCGGCAACGGGGACCGATGCCGAAAAGCTGGAAGCTCCGATGATGGCCCCGCAGCTAACGCCACAAGAATCCGCGGTTGCTCAGCAGCAGACAGACCGGAGTCTGGGCATTGCGGAGAAGAATTTGGGGTCCGCGCAGGGGAAAAATCTGAATGCCGCACAGGCGGACCTGGTCTCCAAGATCAGAGGCTTCATCAAGGACGCGCGCGAAGCCGCGCAGATCACGGATTGGAGCCGCGCGCGTAGTCTAGCCAAAAAAGCTCAGGTCCTGTCTGAAGAACTCGCCGGTTCGCTTTAGTTCCTTATTCGCCTCAGACTTTTCTTGCTCTATACGCACTCCGCTCATTGGCACGGGTGGCCACGAGGGAAGAGCGTCAGCAGATGAGATAAGATGACGTTATGAAGAAGTTCGATGTGGCCATTGCGGGCGGTGGAGTGATCGGCGGAGCCATCGCACTGGAGCTTGGGCGCGCAGGTTTCGAGGTGGCGGTCTTCGATCGGCAGCAACCGGGCCAGGAAGCATCCTGGGCGAGCGCCGGAATCCTTTCCCCAGCACCCGAAAATCCCGGAATGGTGACGATGGTGCCTCTCGGGAAGGCGAGCCTCGCGCTCTATCCCGAATTTGTTGCGCAGGTGGAGGAGATTTCCGGGAAGAGTACCGGTTTTCGACCGAAGGGGACGCTCGAGGCGCTGTTCTCGCACGATACGAAAGCGGAGCTCAGCACCATTATCGCGCTGCACCACGGCCTTGGATTGAACGCCGAGCCGCTTCGCGCCGAGGATGCCCGCGAGCTCGAACCAGCGCTCAGTGAAGAAGTCGAAGCCGCCGTACTCCGGCCGGAAGAAGGATCGGTTGATAACCGCGCGCTGACAGCGGCCATTCTGGAAGCAGCGCGACGCAGCGACGCGGAGATTTTTTCTGGAAACGGCGCGAAAGCGATCTGGCGCGAGGGGAATCGCTGCGCGGGATTGGTCTTGCAGAATGAGAAGGTGGCAGCAAAATGGACGATCATCGCTGCCGGCTGCTTTTCGGCGACGATCGAAGGGATTGCACCGTACGCGCCGGTGCGGCCCGCAAAGGGCCAGATGGCCGCGCTGCGCGCCGATGATTTGAGGATCGAACGCGTGCTTTGGTCCGAAAAGATCTATCTCGTGCCGCGGAACGATGGGCGAATTCTCGCGGGGGCAACAGTCGAGTACGCCGGTTTCGACAAACGGACCACAGCTGGCGGCATCAGGAAAATTCTTTCAGCCGCCATCGAGCTTGCGCCGGGCCTCACCAATGCGCGCATCGAAGAAACATGGGCGGGCCTGCGGCCCGACTCTCCCGATCACCTGCCCATTCTCGGCCCGACCGACATGGATGGCCTGCTGATGGCCACGGGACACTTCCGCAGCGGAATCCTGCTCACGCCCGTCACCGCGCGCCTGCTCCGCGAATGGATCACGGAACAGCGCGTGAGCGTGGATTGGGACCGCTTTAGCCCATTGCGATTTAAGACCGAAAAGACCGAAGCGACAAAGAAGATGCCTGCTTGAAACCGGGCCCAGTCTTGGGAAAGAACTTTCAGCGGCCGAAGCCCATCACCTAAAAATGCAGAAACGGAAACGGCCAGCCAGGCAGCGTGCGGCCTCTAGGGCGCTCGCGCCGATGGGTTTCCTTCTGAGAGGTGGGGGGCTCGAACGGCTGAGAAAGTCTTCCTGGATCATTCGCCGGCAAGCGATCGAGGTCCAGGATAAGCTGATGATCGAAGACGACATCCAAGATCGTGCCGCGCGGCAGTTCCGCTTCCGGACCGCGCGTAAGCAGGATGGCTATCAAACCTGCCGCTGCTCCAGCGCCTCCACCAATCCAGGCACCTTGCGCCGGAGCGCCGCTGGCCACTGTACCTGCCAGTGTCCCGATGTAGGCACCACCCGCGGTCGTGGCGAGAGCGAGCATTTTGTCACGCCCGGAGCCCGACGGTCCTACGATCTTACCCTCGGCATCGACACCTTCCCGGCCGTCGCGGTCCGCGCTGGCCGGCGTGGCCCCGAGGCTGACGGTGTAGCCATTCGGAAACGTCATCTGCTCGAGAACCATGCGAAATTCGCCGCGGCCCTTGATGAGACCCGGGCGCTTGGATTCCAGGATTCTCCCCCGCACAAACGAACCCATCGGAATGACGATGCGATTGTTCTGCGCGATCGGGTACTCGGTCTCAAAATAAACGGAGTCGCCGGCCTTGGCGGTGCGCGAGTTGATGCCGTTGCGAAGCAATAGCGGGAGTCGCGTGCCTGTGGGAACAGCAACTTGATCGCTATTCGGAGCGGGAGCAGTGCAGTTGGCGGTTGCTTGAGTTGCGGGCGCTGCTTCTGACAAGGGGCTCCGGGAAGGCTCTTGTGCGAGAAGGTTCGTCGGCGCAGCGGAAGAAACGAGCACGGCCAAGGTGATGAGACGCGTTGAAAGGCAGGGGAACATGGAAATCACCTCAAGGGGTCTGACGTGGACCCTTGAAGTGAATGCATGACGATCTCCAGAGAAGACGGTTACGGGATGGGCTCCCGAGGACTCCGGTCCGATTTGCCTAAGGGCTTTTGATACCGACAGTTATGGCTCAATGTAACGGAGATTCAGCAGATGCACAAGGTGACCGAATGGCATTCCCCGGATTGAGGTGGTGGTCAGGGATAGGCACCTAAGGTCAGCGAGAGGCGCCAAATCCTTCCGATACTACCGGGTGATGGTCCGGTCCGGCAGCTGCACTAAGGCTCAGGCTGTTGCGGGCGCACGGGGGATTGAATGACAGGCTGAAATTGTCCGAGATTGTTAAACTGGATCTGGCTGCCGTCGAGAGAAAGATCGTGTTCGAGAACAATGTCCAGCGTGGAGCCGCGCGGGAGCTCCGCTTCCGGCCCGCGAGTCAAGAGCACGGCGGCCAATCCCGCCGCCGCGCCAATGCCTGCGCCGATTCCAAGTCCCTTCACTCCATGGGCAATCGCGCCTATCCCAGCGCCAGTCGCGGTGGTTTCCGCAATCGTACCGGCGTCCTTCCCTTTACCACCGGGGCCTTTGACCTTGCCCTCGGGATCCATCGTTTCTTTACCGCCGGAATCGGCACTACGCGGGGCGGCGTTCAAACTGACGGTGTAGCCGTTCGGCAGGATCAAGGTATCCAGACGCAGCCGGAATTCACCGC
>QHZC01000208.1:0-8655 GCA_003224515.1 Acidobacteriota bacterium | reverse complement strand
GGCTTGGCGCTGCGCGTAGAGATACCGTTTTGAAGCACGACGCCGACTCGCGTTCCCGCAGGAACGGTGATTCTTTCGCTGCGGCCAATCTGCTGTGCCGGAGCAGGCTTGGGCGGGACCGGGGACGGGGCAGCGGTCTGCGGCCCTTCGGGCTGCTGAGCCGCCAAGGATGCGCCCACTGCCAGCAACGAGGCAATCAAACATAAGTGTTGGCGAATCCCTCGACGCAGCTGCTCTTTCACGGCATCCCTCCGCAACGCTTGATGCGATGCATCAAGAGACGATCTTGGATGCCTGAGTATAGCGCGAGCTGAGCCGCAAGTCGTCAGCGGGAAGAGACGGAACTGTGAGTCGCGCAATTAGAGCAACCATCCGAGACCAGGAACAGGAATCGGAAAAATGGTATGAGGACCGCCACGCCAAGACCAACTCCAACCCACTTGAAGCCCTGGCCAATACGAGTTCCCGGTACGGGCCGGGGCGCGGCTTAGAGGTCTGTGAAGGGAATCCATTGCGAGACAAAGATTCCATCCTTGCATAAAGCCACCATCGCGGATTTTTGTGACCACTCCCGTGCGCACTTTTCCATTGGGAAGTTCGCAGTGGACCAAGCGGTGTTTGTTGACGCCAAGTTTTTGAACGGCTTTCCGGTGGGAGACTTCTTCCGGAGTCAACTGCACTACTGGTTTTCGGAGCGGGCGCCGTGCGCGCGGTTGTGAGGGGACAGGGAGGGGGCTTAGTTGTGGAAGCAATGGAAGCTGCGCGGTCGGAAGGGAGCCGATTTCGTCCGGCAGCGATTGCAGACACGCAGCGGTCGCTAGGAAAAAGTCCGAGAATAAGAAGCGAGCGCGGAATCTGAGGAAACAACGCATGCAACCTCCCTCGATGAGCCTTTGTGATGCTTGCGGGAGAGAAGTGCAGGACCCTTGCCAATTCCGGCGAGTCCGATGATTCCCCGAGCGTTTTGCGAATCCCCTGAAAGAAAAGCATCTGGGTAGTAAAGGTTTACTTCACAGAAATGGCTAAGCGAGAGTCGGCCAGATTCGACCGACCGTGCTGCACGGGAGGGGCGTCACGTGGCGGCATTGGTTGCCGGTTTGACGTGCGAAAGGGCGAGGGCTACGCTTGAAGAAGAGTGAGGAGAATTGCATGGCCAAGCTGGCGCTGATTTATGGGATGAGGTTACTGCCCCAGGAAGAACTCGGCGAGGTAAAGGACGCGACGGTGGTGTTGAAGAATGGCCGCGCGGCGCGCGTGACCATGCACTTAATCGAAGGCAGCAAGGAAATTTGAGATTCAGTCCTCAGTTTTAAGTTTTGGGTCTTATGTTTTCTCTCGTTAGTTGCGAGTGCCTCGTTGTGACCATCGCCATCGAGTAACCTTGAATATGAAAGCGGCTCCCGGATTTGTGGGGGCGCTCAAAACTGAGCACGGAGAACTTACAACTATTTCAGCGATTGCCGAAGTTTTCCGGATCGGCGTTGGGGTCGCCGAGATTATCGCTGATAAGAACCGTCGACTGGCCGGTCAATTCGAAACGCTTCCGGCACTTGTAGCAAGCCACCAAGTCATCCAGCCGCACCATGTAGGAACTAGCCTTCGCAAACTTCCGCTTATCTTCCTCGCCGATTCCGCGCGGCAATTCTCTCTTCTTCCTGCAGACCTTCCAGCGCACGGGAGCCTCGAATTCACCGCGGCAGCTCGGGCAAACCAGCTTTACTTTCCGGGTCTCCTCTTTTTCGGTGTAAAACGCGCGTTCGTCCATAATTAGGGGGCGGGTGTGCGCACCGCTTCCTCGATTGTAACAAATTCCAGGCCGAGCTCATGCCAGCGCGGTAGCCAATGTTTGAGAGCTGCGAGCGTGCGGGAGCGGTCGCCATTCATTTGGCGATGCGCGCCGTCGTGGAGACAGAGGACGTCGCCGGTACCAGCAGCGGCGGGGTTGAGGCCATCTCCCAGGCTTCGCCTCGCGTGGTCGGCGATAGGCTGCATGCGCGGAATCAGCCATTCCACCGGTTTCTCCTTCCAATCCCCCGGAATCAGCGTCCACATGACCGTGCGGTAGCCGAGTTCGCGGGCCGAGGGAATGACCCAAGGATTTCGCATCCCAAACGGCGGGCGAAACCACTTTGGCGGCGAGCCCAGCGCACTAGAAATCGCGTCATGGCAGAGGCGCAGCTCGATTCGGATTTCCCTCGGGGTGAGCCGCAAAAGACTCGGATGTGTTTCGGTGTGATTGCCAACGAGGTGTCCACGCGCGATGGTCTCTCTAACCAACTCAGGACATTCGCGCACGTATCGCCCAATCAGGAAAAATGTCGCCTTAGCATTGTAACCATCGAGAAGATCGAGCACCTTGGGCGTGATCGCGGGATTCGGCCCATCGTCAAACGTGATCGCCAGTTTACGCGGTGAACTTGTGCGGCAAATTGTCTGTCCAAAGAGTTGCGCCCGAGGATGCGCGGCCCCATAGGCGATAACCCCCACGGTCGTAAGCGCGCCAGGAACGGCGATGAGCAGCGGATTCACCCCAGCGTTTCCTCAAAATCTCAGAAAGCCGTAAACTGTAGAATACCTCATCCGCAGCGCAATTTGAGCCTCCGCGGCCCCGCCGTGTGTCAAAATGAGGACCAACTCTAGAGATCCAGGGTCCAAAGGAGCCTTGGAATCACTTTCCACCTATGGAGTGCCAGCAAGTTGCTGATTCAAATATACTTACAAGGGAAACCTGGTTTTGTTTTAGAGAAGCAGTGGCCGCATTCTTGCACTAAATCTCTATGTGCGTGTGTGCCTGAAATCTGTCCGAGGGAATCCGTGCCTCTCGGCAAGTCCGGAGCAAGCGGCCTCGCGGTGGTGCGGGCTCTTTGGCGTGGTTATCGCAGCACTGCTATCGGTTTTCCCTACCTTCGGACAAGACCAGTCACCTGACTGGCAAGCGCAAGGGCGCAAATACGCCGAAGCGCAGGATTGGAAGTCAGCTTTGCGGATCGTCAATCAAGAAATCGCCCGCACCCCGCAGGACCTGGATGTACGGGCGTGGCGCCCGCGCGTCATGACTTGGTCGGGGCAACTTGCGGAAGCCGAGAAGGAATATTTGGAAATCCTGAAAGTCTCACGGACGGATCCGGACAACTGGATGGGACTGGCGGGCGCGTATTTGCGCCAAGGAAGAGTAGAACATGCCTTGCGAGCCCTGGACCGCGCCGTGGAGATTGATCCGAAACGCGCGGACGGGCGCTGCGCGCCTGGGGCGAAAGAAACGAAGCTCGAATGGAGTTTCAGAAAGGCCGCGTTACGGCAGGATCGGCTGCTTGGCCCTCCCGTATCTGTGGCTGTTTGAGCTGTTCGCTCCTGTTGTGGAGATCGTGGGGATCGTAACCATCATTCTCGCCGCGTGCCTGGGCGTGCTGAGCCGGGAATTTTCCCTGCAATTCCTCATATTCGGGTATGCGGGTCATCTCCATCGGCTCGGTTCTGCAGGAAGAGATTACTTACAAACGTTACAACGACTGGCAGGATGTAGCGCGGCTCGTCAGCTACTGCTTCTTCGAGCATTTTCCCTACCGGCAATTGCACATGATCTGGCGGCTACAGGGTCTCTGGCAGTACCTGCGCGGCGACTTCGTCTGGAAACCCCTGAAGCGCAAAGGACTGCAATCCGCACAAGCCCCGTGAGACCGGCGCGCGGTTCTTGCGGTCGGGCTCAGGGCAAGCGCTCGCTCCTGGGAGCCAGGAGGCTACTCCTGGCGCGAACCGGCAACCCAACTCCTGAACGCAGCAGTTCCCCAGTCCCGCTAAGCCGGCAGGCCGCGACGGGCTTTCAGATCGGCGAGGAGGCGCTCAACCTCGGCGTCGCGGTCCAGGCGCGTCAGTTTCTCTCCGACGTCGTCGGTCAGTAGATCGACTTCGGCAGTAGCGACCGCTTCCGTGTAATTCACGCGGTCTTTGAGTCGGTCAAACGTGGCGCTCTTGGAGTTGTCGCCCATCCCGGTTTGCGCGCGAGCCGCCTTGCCCAAAGCAACGCTGCGCCGATGGCGCGCGAGAAGCAGATCGCGCTTGGACTTCGCTTCGTCGAGATTTTGTTCGAGTTTCACGAGCGCCCCCTTCAGTGTTTCGACCTGCGCCTTCTGGTCGTCCACTTGCTCGCGGTAGCTCTCGGCCAGCCGCTGTGAGGTCTGGAAGCGGTCGAGCGCGGCGCGGGCCAGATCATCCTGGCTTTTGTCCACGGCGGTTTCTGCCTTGCGCATCCAGTCTTTCCCGGAGGCCTCGTTCTCGCGCCACTTTTTTTCAAGCATGTGCTGGTCGGCGATGGAAACCGCCACCTGCGTCTTGACCTGGAGATACTGGTTCTCCATGTCGAGAATCACCTGCTTGATCATTTTTTCAGGATCCTCCGCGCGATCGACCATGTCATTGATATTCGCGCGAATCAAGGTGCTTACTCGTTCCAAAAGTCCCATGATGAATCTCCTTTCATGAACCAAATGATGAACCATTCAAAGACAATCGAGCGTGCCTACCGGCCCGCAGAACTCAATCAGGGCAAGAGGTGCACGCTCGAAATTTCCCCGGCAAACTTCAGAAGGCCCGGCAGAGAAACGAGGTTCAACGCGACGGCCCTGCCAAGCGCATATACCGCGCTAGCCCAAAAGTGGCGGAATACAAAACTGAAGGCCACCGCCACGAGAAGCCAAACAAGACGAAGTTTTTCTTTCCTACTCATGGCCATCCCCCGTACACCTTCTTGATCGGCGCTTGCGGCAGCTCTGTCTTCGGCGCTTTGTCGCCGATCAGCCGCACTTTGCCGAGCAGCTCCGACATCTGCATGCCGGAGAGCGCTTCGAAGAGCGCGGGCACTTGCGCGGCAATCTTGGTGATGTCCCCGGTCAGCTTGTAAGCGCCGGCGGCGTCGCCGTTGCCCGTGGAGACGATGGTCACCTTGTCCACCTTGCTGAGTGGCTCGCTGAGAGCGCGCACCACTTCTGGCAGTCCGGTGATGAGTTTGTCGAGCACGGCGGCCTGGTTGTATTCCTGGAAGGCTTCCGCCTTGACGTTCATGGCCTTGGCTTCGGCTTCACCCTTCTTGAAGATGATTTCCGCTTCGGCTTCACCCTGCGCGCGAATGGCCGAAGCGCGGCCTTCGGCTTCAGTTATCAAGCGCTGACGCTCGGCGCTGGCGAGAGTTTCGATGCGCTGGCGCTCTATTTCCGCCTGCTTGAGCACCGTGGCGATGAGCTCGCGTTCACGCCTGCTGCACTCTCACTGATTCAGTGACGACCTGTTGCTGCATGACGTTGGTCTCGATTTCATAGTCCTTGTCGGCGGTTGCTTGCGCCTTCTTGGTGATCTCCAGATAGCTGGCCTTCTTGATGTCCAGGTCGCGTTCGGCCTCCGCTTGCTTCGCCAGCGAAGCCGTTTCGGCGGCGACGCGCTCCTGGTCGGCCTGCGCTTTGGCGACCGCCGCGGCGCGCTGGGACTCAGCCCGCTTGATGGCGATGTCACGATCCGCTTCCGCTGCGGCTACTTCCGCATCGCGCTTGATGCGCGCGATATCGGGCCGGCCCATGTTGGTGATGTATTCGTTCTTGTCGCGCACTTCCTTGAGAGTGAAGCTCACGACGTCGAGCCCCATCTTGTTCATGTCCGCTGCGCAGGTCGAACGCATGCGGTCACCGACCATCTCCGGCTCTTTGACGATCTGCTCGACCGTAAGCTGGCCGATGATGCCGCGCAGGTGACCTTCCATCACCAGGCGTATCAAGCCTTCGCGCTGCTCCGGCCGCTTGGTCAGGAATTGCTCGGCTGCGGTGCGAATCGATACCGGGTCAGACTTCACCTTCAACTGCGCCACCGCTTCGACGGTCACGGCAACTCCCTGGTTAGTGTAAAGGCTCTGCTGCGGAGCAACGTCAAAGGACATCAGCTCCAGCGAGAGCTCGCGGCACTGTTCCAACATCGGAATGAGAATTGTGCCGCCATTGGTCACTGTTCTTGGACCGCGTATGCCATAAACGATGAGCGCTTCGTGCGGTCCAACTTTTCGCAACAAAGTGGCGAAACCGGCCATCGCAAAAAGAATCGCGAGTACCAGCAGCCCGGCCACAACGGGAACCGAAAGACCAAACATACAGACCTCCCTTTTCCACCCTGCTCCGGACTGTTCCGATCCTTCCTCAGTCCGAGAAATTCTCCTAAAGGTCAACTCGTGAAGTCTTCCCACGTCTTCACGTAGGCGATTCCGTTCTCATAGCGGGTGATCGCTACTTCCGTGCCATTCGGAAGCGGCTTGCCATCCTCGCTCCGTGCTCCAACGCTCTTACGCACCCCGCGTTGCTCGAAAATCATTTCCCCGGTGCCGTCCTGACGGATGGGTGAGCTGATCGTGCCCACGGTTCCTTCGATCCGGTAATCCCAATCCAGCATCTGCGCTTCGCTCACTTTCACAATCCGCGCCATGAATTTGAAAACAAAACTCGCAGCAATGAGTCCCGAGATGATGGCGATGCCCAGGGCGACCAGCGCCACCAACCGCGAATGCGTTGAGAGCAGGTAGCCAATCCCCCCAAACCAGGCGAGGAACGTCATGATCGTCATCGTGTTGAACCACGAGAGGCCGCCGCGGGCATGGGTCGTGCCACGTCCCACCATTCCGCCGGCGTGATGCCCGACAGGAAAGGGCAGGTGAAAACGGGCCGGCAGATGGATATGCGCCGCCCCACCGAGAAACGACAGCAGGCTGAGGGAGAAACCCACAATGAAGCAGAGAAGATAAAAGTCAGACCAGGTCATGGCACACCTCGAGCGCACTTTGTGCGCGAGCTGGAATTCGAGACGCAGGCCCTGCTTGGTTCTACCTCGACCCTTTCGGGTCGATACTGCTCAGTTCCGGAGTGAAGTAGACGGCGGGGCATGACCGTTGCCCTTGCGTCTCCCGCTCTGATGATTGTCCGGGCGCAAGACTTCTCCGAGGCGCTCGGCTAAGTCGGGCGTCCGGAGAATCTCCGCCAGGAGTAAAATCGCCCGGCGAGAGTCTTCATGCTCCGCGACCGTCAGAAGTGCGCGCTGAAGGACGGGATCGGCCGTGAACTGTTCGGCGCCGGCAAAAAGCCAAGAATCGACTTTCGCGTCGATCGCACGCAATTCAGACTGCAGCCCCGGGGTATAGCCTTCCGGGTCGTCCACCAGAAAACCAGGGTAAACGCGGAAAAATCGCGCCAGCAGCTCGCGTGTTGTGTGTGTCAGATGGGGCCGCGCGCCGTTCTCGATCTGCGAGAGATACGCTTGGCTCAAACCGCGGCCGATCTCACTCTTCATGGCGGCGGCCAGTTCCTGCTGCGTCATCGAACGGCCCAAGCCACGGAGCGAACCTTCCACGGTGCGAAGGGAACGGAGCTTGTCGCCGAGTTTCATGGAGGACTCCATTATTGCAATCTGCAAATATAATATTACATATCGCTATTTTGTCAAGTGGAAAATTACTCCTGTTTTCAATAACTTACAGACGCGACCCTGTTTGGCTGTCTATTCCGGCTTGCGGAGGGACTGCAAATCGATTCCCAGTTGCTGGCACTTCTTATAGAGGTGGCTGCGTTCGAGGCCCAAGGCCCGGGCTACCTTGGTCATATGGAAATTGTGGCGCCGGATTTCTCCGAGCATCACTTCCCTTTCGAAAGCTTCCGTGCGCTCGGCGAGCGTGCCCGTTGAATTTTCGCCGGACGAGGCTCCCGGAGCGCCAGAGGGAGCGTCCGAGGTAGGGAGGACGAGACGGACATCGGCAGCTCGGACGTTTTCCTCCGAAGCAAGCAGGATCAGACGTTCCACCACGTTGCGCAGTTCGCGGACATTTCCGGGCCAGCCGTATTTGCGTAATTCGCCGATGGCCTGTTCAGCGAAGATTTTTTCTTTCCAGCCGTTTTGCGCCGCCACCTGGCGCGCGAAATGCACTATCAGGTCGGGAAAGTCCTCCGGTCGCTCGCGCAGCGGCGGCAAGGTCAGCGGAAAAACATAAATCCGGTGAAAAAGATCTCGGCGGAAGGCGTTCTGCTTCACGAGATCTTCCAGGTTGCGATGCGTGGCAACCACCACACGTACGTTCACCTTGATCGGCTTGTCACCGCCGACGCGCTCGACCTCGCCTTCTTCCAGCACGCGCAGCAGCTTTGCCTGCATGGCCACGGGCATGTCACCGATTTCATCCAGAAAAAGTGTTCCTCCGTCGGCTTGTTCGAACTTGCCCAGATGTCTGACTGCGGCGCCGGTGAAGGCACCCTTTTCGTGCCCAAAGAGTTCCGATTCAATCAATTCTGCGGGCACAGCCGCACAATTCAGGGTGATGAAAGGGTGCTCCTGCCGCGGCGATTTTTCATGGATCGCCCGTGCCACTAGCTCCTTGCCAGTGCCGGTCTCGCCGAGAATGCAGACGCGCGTCTCGCTCGCGGCGACACGATCGATCTGGGCAGATAAGTTCTTCATCGCCGGACCTGAACCCACTAGCTCGTGCTTTCCCAGGCGATGACGCAGCTCGCGGTTTTCATCTTCGAGCCGCGACAGCCGCAGCGCATTCTCCACCATCACGAGCAGTTTCTCGGTGGAAAGCGGCTTCTCCAGAAAATCCAGCGCACCCAGCTTCGTGGCTTTCACCGCCATTTCGATATT
>QHZC01000026.1:1159-4824 GCA_003224515.1 Acidobacteriota bacterium | reverse complement strand
GAAATGCTGAACCTTGCCGAGGATGCTTCGAACGTGATCAGAAATGTCTCTTCCCATATGCATCCACAGTCACGCGATGAAACTGGTTTGCTGACGACTTTACGTTGGTATCTGAATGGTTTCACCAGTCGAACCGGAATCCCGGTGCAGACCAAATTTCCCGAGGAGCTGACGCGGTTGTCGCGAGACGCCGAGCTACTGTTGTTCCGAATCGTACAGGAAAGCCTCTCGAATATCCTCCGCCACTCGGGAAGCGCGTTGGTGAGAGTGCGCATCACAGTACAGGGGCGGACGCTTATTTTGGATGTCACCGACGAGGGCCAGGCGCTGCCGCCGGGCGTTCTGGATCGCTTTAAGGAAGGCAGTGTTGTGCTCGGTATGGGTATTGCTGGCTTGCGTGAAAACGCGCGTCAACTAGGCGTAAATTTGAAAATCAACTCAACAGGTTCAGGCACGACGGTCTCGGCGGTAATGCCTCTCGAATAATATTTTGCGTTTGCTCTTGGATCATGAACCGCAGCGGCCCGGGGAGGATGAAGTGGAAACGGCCCTGCGTTTATTGGCGCGCGTGATTCCCGCCTATCTTCGGGCCTTCGATTTGGTGCTCGCCGACGCGCTTTACGCCAAGGCGCCGTTTTTCAACTTTCTGCTCGCGTGCGGCAAAACGCGCTAGCAAGTGCATCTTCAGGGTTGGCACTCCAGAAGAAGCACTGGAATTCCCATTGCGCTTTCTGACCTATGCGATGACATACGCCACGGATGTGGACATTGAAATCCTCTGGAAATACTTCTTCGGTTGGTTGGAATTACGAAAACGGAAGATTTCCGAAAGTGGGAAAGAATTTCACTTACCCACGGCAAAGCGAGTTGTGGAGCAGTCGCCATCAATTCAGAACTTCATCCTCCATTTCCGACATTTGGCGCGAAAAGCAAATCCCAGTGCAGGCGCTTTCCTCGTTGACCGTGACTCGCTAAGATAATCGCCATGTCTTATCAACTTAATCGTCGCAGCTTTATCCTCGCCAGCGGGCTCACCGCGCTTGCGTCAACCCGAGTCCTCGGCGCCAACGACACCCTGCGTGTTGGAGTGATCGGCGCTGGCGGCCGCATGGGCGACCTGCTCAATGCCGCCGACCACCTTGGCCACTACCAGATCGTCGCCGTTAGCGACGTTTATGGGCCACGACGTGACGCCATCAAACTACGTTCCAACGGCATCGCAACCACCCACGTGGATTATCGCGAAGTCTTGCAGCAGCCGATCGACGCCGTCATTATCGCCTCGCCTGACCATTGGCATGTACGCATGGCGGTCGACGCCCTGGCAGCCGGCAAAGACGTCTATCTTGAAAAGCCGGTCACCCACACGATCGAAGAAGGCGCCGCCCTCAGCCGTGCGGTCCGCTCCAGCAAGCAAATCCTGCAATGCGGCATGCAGCAGCGCAGCTGGAGCCACTTTCGCGATGCCGTCGGTCTCATTCAGGGAGGAAGCCTGGGGCGCGTACCCCAGGTCAGAACCTATTGGTGGCAGAACTATCAAGTTTTCTTGGCGCCCAAAGCAATCGATACCCAGGTCCTCGATTGGAAGCAGTGGCTCGGCGGCGTTCCCGATCAGCCCTTCAGCGAAGAGAAGTTCTACCGCTGGCGCTGGTTCTGGAATTTTGGTGGCGGCGCCATGACCGACCTCTTCACCCACTGGATCGACGTCGTGCACTGGGCCATGAAAACCGATCAGCCTCGCGATGTGCAGATGCTCGCCGATAAATACATCTTCGAGCAATGGGATTGTCCCGACACCGTTCAGGCAGCTCTCCGCTATCCCGGCGTCGATGTCGTCTATGAGGGCATGATGGCCTCCTCGATCGACGACGGCGGGCTCGAGTTCCGCGGCACGGACGCAACCCTGAAGCTCAACCGCAGCGGCTTTGGCGTCTATCACGAAGGCGTGCCGGCCAAGGACAATCCGGTCGTCAAGGCAGACAGCTTCCGCGAAGGCACCATCGACCACATGAAGAATTTCTTCGATTGCATCAAGACCCGCAAAGAGCCCAACGCGCCAGTCGAAGCCGGAGTTGCCGCAGCCCGCGCTGGCCAGATCGCCAATCTGGCCTACCGCGGAACCGGTCAGATAGCCTGGCCGCCGAAGAACCTGGCTTGCCCTTCTTGCGGAATTCGCCCAGAGCACTTGTAGCCGAACTCACACATCTGCTGTTCGGCACGCTCATGTTCGTCGTCATCGGCTTGCCGCTGCTCCTCCTCGCCCGTGCAAAAGTAAGCGTGACTGCGTCCTGAATCGCAGTGCGGGTCAAGGCGCAGGCCCGCGACGATGGAATTGCACCTCCCTGGTCCAGGGCAAAGTCAGTTTCCCGGACCTGCGCATCGAGTATGCGAGTCAGGAGCTCGAAATTGCGCGAGTGGATCTCGAACTCGCCACCGGCCACTACCATGCCGGGCGCCTGTCGGAGAAGGCCCACGCCGGCTTTCAAATCTATGGCCGGCCGGAAGACTACGGCAGTAGCGTCTTACACTTTGCCATGTTCAGCAACATTTGGGACTGGGAGCTGGTAAAACTGATCGAGTGGCATCGAGAAAGAGCGGGCACGATCGAGCGGGCACATGATGTGCTGAAGAATGAGTTGGCGACCGGAGTGCTGCCGTCGAAATACCTTGGGGCCAACGCCGCTTGGTTGCGGCTGGCGGTGATCTCCTACAACGTACTGACGGCCCTGAAGCGCGTGGCCCTGCCAGCAGGCTTGTTGACGGTCCGCCCGAAGCGGATGCGATTTCTGATCTTCTACACGGCGGGTCGGCTGGTGCATCACGCCCGACAGATGCGCTTGCGGCTGGCCCGGGAGACGGAGGGGATCGTCCTGTGGTTGGAAGCCCTGCGATTCCTACCGCTTCCAATCTAACGCGAACATCGGTGCGCGGGCTTATCGACGGATTTGCAGAGCCCCTTTTGGAGGGCTCTTCGAAAAACTGTTGCCCGATGGCCTACCGATTGGCTCTGCACGCCCGCCACGTTTGCTCAACCTCAACCGAGGAGTTCTGGCATTGCCTCGTGCCCACAACAAACCAGAATTCGGACTGCGTATGCAGGTGGCTGCTACTTACTGACGGATTGGGGTTCAAGCAATTCCCGAATCCCAGCTGCTACAAAAGAACTGGGTTACGTCGTCATTGGTTACATTGGTGTTCGCATTTTGCAGCGATAAGAGCGCTGCACTCCAAAACAGACGGCGACACAGCAGGATTGTGAAGCTGCCTGCGGAGGATTCGGCGGCATTTTAGTGCAGGCCGACGGCGCCTCGGACGGAGTCAATTAGTTTGCGGGAGTCGTAACCGATGCCCTCCTTGAAGACGATCTCGACATTTTCAATGTCCTAGATTTTCCGGCTGGGGTCTCCGTTGATTACGACGAGGTCTGCGCGCTTGCCCGCTGTGAGCGTGCCGATGCGATCGCCTTCGCCGAGGAATTCCGCCCCGTTTTGCGTGGCAATGTGGATGGCCTCCAGCGGGGTGAATCCGGCTTCCACCAGTAGCTCGGTTTGCCTTTGGTCGCCGAAACCCGCGAGAACGCCACCATAGCCTGTGGGATCTTCGCCGGAGAGCAGCAAGCCTCCCGCTTTCACAAAGTCACGCTCGAACTGCATTTCTTTTTTCAG
>QHZC01000026.1:0-1096 GCA_003224515.1 Acidobacteriota bacterium | reverse complement strand
GGCGGGCGATTGGGAGCGAAAGTTTCGAAAATCACTAGAGTGGAAGTGACGGCGACGTGATGTTGCACCAATCGGCGAATCATGGCTTGAACGGGCTCGCTGGCAATCTCCATTTTTTCCACGCTGGGATGATCGTTGGCCGAGGGCGGGCACACATCGGGCTGCTTGGCCGGATTGAATTCCTGATCGACAACAATGCCGTGTTCGAGGTCGTCGATGCCAAGATCGGCGGCCTCGCTGAAGCCGACAGAGCACAAATGGCCTGTGACTTTGATTCCGCGGGCGTGAGCGGCTTTGATCGCGGCGCCAAGCTCGTCTCGAGTGATGTGCATGTACGCCTTGAAGGAGGTAACGCCCTGATCTATCCAGTAATTCACCATTCGAGTGGCATCGTCGGCATCCCTGAGTTCGTACAACTGAGGGGTGAAGGAGCCGGCGCCCTCGAGGTAGGGTCCAGTAATGTGAAGCTTTGGGCCGGGCATGCGGCCGGTATCGATTAACTTTTTTAAAGATAGGTCGGCGTAAGGTTCCAGGCTGCCGGTGGTGCGAAGAGAAGTAACACCGCCCGCAAGATACAGGCGCGGGAAACTGAAGCCCATTTCACCATAGAGGGCCGGTGCGCCAGCGATCGGTCCTTGTCCAGAAGCAGCGGGATAAAACATGTGATCGTGCATGCCGACCAAGCCGGGAATGACGGTGCGTCCACTGAGATCGATTGCGTGTACGCCCGCAGGGACAGAAACGGCTTTCCCAATTTCACGAATGACGCCATTCTCGATGAGCACGGTTTGCTCGATAAGCGGTGCAGCGCCGGTGCCATCGATAACGCGCACATGCTGAAGCGCGATTACTGAGGAGTCCGTAGTGACGAAGCTTTTCGTGACCGTGGAGAAAGCAAGCCTCTCCTGAGCCCGAGCAACCACGAGGTAGAACGCAAGGCAGAGGAGGCCAGCTCCGCACAAAATTTTACGCATCTTCTCTCCTTTGCGCGCAAAAGAGCGGGCTGAACCCGCTCCTTTCGGAGCTATATCACTCGGCGCGGCCACTAGAAGATGTACTTGAGCCCGAACTGGATCAGCCGCGGAGATACGGTCGT
>QHZC01000209.1 GCA_003224515.1 Acidobacteriota bacterium | reverse complement strand
CGCTGCGCTGGTGCTCGTTTCATTTCTTTACAGCAAGTATCGCGACGCCATTCGCCAATATCTATGAAGCGCTCCATTGTCTTCCTTGTTTTCTTTCTCATCTTGGGCTTCGCGCTCGCGGGGCTCTATCGGAGCCAGCGCCGTCCCAAGTCCACTCCGGTTTCTGCGAACGCCATCTTGAATATGGCTGCCGACGCCCAGCGTGATCTGTCCCGCGTCCCCATGCACTTCACACGCCTCTCCGACGAACGAGAAATCGCCATCGGCAAGGAACTGACTCGAGAAGTATGTCACCCGTGTCGGAGGCGCGGTTGCAGTTCACGCCCATCGACATTTGCCGTACACCTTCACCGTTCTCCCAGATCACAACATGATCAACGCTTTCTCTCTTCCCGGCGGATCGGTCTACATCGGCGAAGGCATGCTGGACCTGATGATGACCGAAGATGAGCTCGCCAACATTCTCGCCCACGAGATCGAGCACATCGACCACTACCATTGCGTCGAGCGCGTGCAGGTGGAAGCGAAATTGAAAGACCTCAATCTCGAGCTCCTGGGAGCTCTGCTGCAGCTCCCGCTCGATTTCTGGGAAGCCGGCTACCACAAGGACGAAGAATTCGAAGCCGATCGCGAAGGAATGTATCTGGCGGTTCGGTCGGGCTATTCTCCGTACGGTGCCGTCGATACGTTCGAACGCTTCGCCAAATTGTGCGACGAATACGTCATCCACGCGCAAAGCCCCGATCAAGAGCTTTCCGAACTGGCCATTCAGAGTTTGAATGGCTATTTCCGTTCACACCCGCTCCCCTCCGAGCGTCTCGCCGAAGCCAACCGCCTCATCGCCCAGGAGCATTGGGAAACTCGTAAGGAGCAGAAGCCGTTCCGAATCGAGTATGAAGTTCACAACGGGGCATACGTGAAGTAAAAAGAGGAAAGGATATCTGGCCAGGGAATCTCTTACCCAGCTAAAACAACCCGGGGATCTTCATCCCCGCGATCCCGGGGATTCCGCCCGCAAGGTTTTTCATCTGGTTCGCCAGTTCTTCATCCACGCGACGTGACGCTTCATTGACCGCCGCGCGAACCAAATCCTGCAACATCTCCTGGTCTTTGTTTGCAAAAACATCCGGCTCAATGCGTATGTCCACGATCTGTTTCTGGCCATTCATTTTCACAGTGACCATGCCGCCCCCGGCCGATGCCTCCACGGTCACGGAATTCACCTGCCGCTGCAGGTCTTCCTGCAGTTGCCGGAATCGCGAAAGCATCTGTTGGAGAGCGCTGACTTCCATCACGATTCCCCTTGGCTTCGTTTAACTTCTGAAATTCTCCCCCCGAAGCGCCGTAGCATGGACCTTACCATCGGATCGCGCTCAAACTGCGCACGCAACTCGTGCGTGCCGGACGCCGCGCGCGCCGCCGACGCGGCTGCCGCTCCAACTGCTTCCAGTTTAGCACATACTCTCACGGCCCGGCCCAGCACCTTGCTCGAAATGTTACGGATCTTTTCCAGCGTCTCTCTTCCTTCCATCATTTCCGCGAACGGCCGCTTGTCCGGCGAAAAATAAATTCGCAGCTCGGCGCCTTCCAGTTCCCAAAGGCTGCTGTGTTCCACCAGCTCGCCCAGAAATTTCTGTTGCGCCTGAATCGCCGACTTGATCTCCGCAACATGCTCTTGCGAAATTCCTATCGCCCGCGCCGCCGCGCCGATGCTCTTCGCAAGAATTTCCGGCTCTTCTGCCTCCACTGCCTGCTTGACCTCTGCCGAGGCAGCAACGGTTGCGGGAGCTGCCGACGCTTGCGCAGCGAACGGAGAAGAAAATTGCGCTTTCGTTTCCGTCTTCGGCTGCGCGGGAATCACCGCCTCAAAACTCGGCGCTGCGCTCCTTGCCGATCGTGTGGGCGCTCCAGCCGACGCCGCGCTCCGCGCCACTTCCGTGTTCGCCCCGCTGCTCGGCGTGCCACTCTTCAATTCCGCGAGCAGCTCCTCCAGAGGCGCCAGCCGCGACGCATGGATCAGCCGCAGTAACCCCATCTCCAGATGCACCCGTGGATCGGGCTTCCGCCGCAGATCATCATCCGTCTGCAGCAGAATCTGGAAAAATCGCGTGAGGTCTTCTTCGCTGAACAGTGCAGCCGCTTTCGCCAGTGCCGGACGCTGATCCGGTGTCGCCGCAATCAAATCCGAATCCGCCCCGCACGTTCGCGCAATCAGCAGATTGCGCATGTGCCGGATCGCTTCCCGGCAGAAGTGTTGCAGGTTGCGCCCTTCCTTCTGGAACGTGTGCACCAGTCCCAGCGCGCGGTCCGCCGATCCTTCTGAAATCGCGCCGACCAGTTCCTCCAGCGCATCATCCGGCACCACGCCCAGTAATTCGCGCACCTCTTTGTCCTGAATCGTATCGCCGCAATAGGCCCGTGCCTGCTCCAGCAGTGACAGGGCATCGCGCAGGCTGCCTTCTGCCATTCGCGCAATCACGGCCATCGCGCCAGCCTCGATCTTCAAGCCTTCTTTTTTTGCGATCTCTTCAAGCCGCCCCGCAATCTCCCCGAATGCCAGCGCGCGAAAATGAAAATGTTGCGACCTCGAGCGAATGGTATCCACCAGATCTTCCGGTTGCGTCGTCGCCATCACAAAGATGACCCGGTCAGGCGGTTCCTCGAGTGTCTTCAGCAGTGCGTTTGACGCTTCTCCCGTGAGCATGTGCGCTTCGTCGAGTATCACGACTTTGCTTCTCGAAGCCGCCGGCGCGTACCTCACCATCTCGCGCAACTCGCGGATCTGGTCGATACCGCGGTTCGAGGCCGCGTCGATCTCAATCACGTCCAGCGAAGTCCCCGCCGCAATCTCTCTGCAGGAATCGCACTCCCCGCAAGGCTGCGGGGTCGGCCCTTTCACGCAATTCAGCGCTTTGGCGAGGATCCTCGCTGCCGTCGTTTTTCCCACGCCCCGCGCTCCCGAAAAAATGTAGGCGTGGGCAACGCGGTCATTCTTGATCGCGTTTTTCAGGGTTTCAGTTACGTGTTGTTGACCAACGAGATCATCAAAAGTTTGCGGGCGCCATTTGCGGGCTATGACTTGGTAGCTCATGGGAAGGTTCACAGTTTTCAATGAGAGGAACTTCGGGTGATCTGCGGCACCCGAGGCGATCCCGGTACCGTTGCTCCCTTCCGGGCCTGGCGGGGTTCGCGGGACCTCGTTGCACAGAGCCCGAAGTTCCACGCTCCGGCACTCACGCACATTTCCCGCGAGTGCAGAGAAAAGTCTAGCACAGCGTTATCAGGCCAGCCAGAACGCGGCCTCGGCTTCATTCATTTCGCTTGTGCTGATTTTTTCCGCTCCCGAATCTGGAGCACAGATCAAGATTTTGGTTTTGCTGCCGCCGCTGCAGGAGGGTCCGGCGGCTGCACCTCGGACGGGTTCACCCAATTCACTTTGAATGGACCCGCGCCGTGGACCTGTATCACGGTTTCCCCTTTGCACATCCCGAAATGGCGCATCTCTTTTGGCATGGTAACGAAGTTTCCGACGTTCATCGTTTGCAGCTTGGCTTCGTCAAACGATTCTCCCATGCCCACAAGAAATGCTCCCTTCAGGACGGTCAGGTTCTCGTCTGTGGGATGCCAGTGCGCGGGAATCTTGGCTCCGTCCGCGCAGCGGATTCGCGCGACAAACGGCGCTCCTTCGGCACTGGAATCGCCGGCAACCGGTGCGAGTTCGCAACCCTTTATGATCGGCGTCCATTTCAAATCACCAAAGTGCACGATCTTGTGCGCCTCGGCGCTCTCCTTTTTCTCCTGGCTGTGAACTCCCGTTGCCGCTACTGCGAGTCCGATCAGTGCTGCGCACACACTTCCCAGTTGCTTCTTTTTCATAAGTATCTCCTCCGCCGAATGGGCAACAACCTGCCGAAAAGATACTCCTCTCGCAGCCCAGGGGCAATATACGGGCAAAGCTCGCCTGCCCCATGGCAATTCCCGCTGGCTCAGGAGTCTTGACATACAGGAAACATCCTCAAAAAGCCGTACCCCGCATTTCAGGAATCGAGTACCCTACTCTCGGATGGAGTTCCTCCCCATCCTCCCCGCGTCCCGGTTTAGCCGGGAGACCGGGTCCGCCGCGCCAGCGGAACCCACCGAGGCATCGCCCCGGTGTCGCCTCACGACACGAGGCCAGCTCGCACCGACCGTGCGCGCAGGAGGATTCCATGAAAATCGCTTTGTCATTTCTTTTGGCGGCCGCGCTCATTTGCGCCGCCGCGCCCTCGTCTTACGCCGAACCGCGTCAGGTCATGCAGGGCACGCAGGTTCATCTTACGCTGTTGAGCGGCATTAGCAGCGCTGTCGCAAGGGACGGCGACCCGTTCGTCGCCGTAATTGCGGAGCCCGTCTATCTCGGGAGCCAGTTGCTGCTTCCCGCCGGCACGCGTGTGAACGGCATTATCGGCTCTGTCGAGAGGGCTCGCCGCTTTTCCATCTTTCGCGGCCAGGCGTACATGAACCTCACTTTTCGTTCCATCGAAGTCGATAGCCGCCTCATACCCGTGCAGATGAGCATCATTACCATCGAGCAACCGCACGGGCTGGCCGAAGGCAAGCGCCGCAAAGATCTGAACGTGGACGAAGGACAAGTTGTTCAGGAAAAGCATGACCTCAAGGGTGACATTGTCGGCGCGACCATCGGTACCGGTGGCGGAACTCTCGTTGGCGCGGTCTTCAGCCACGTGGCTCGCGGCTTCGGCTTCGGCTTGGCCGGCAGCGCCGCCTACATCGTCGCGCGCAAGGGCAAGGACCTCGAACTTCCTGCGCAAACAGGAATGCTCGTTCGCATTGACAACACCATCACCGTGCCGGTCACAAGCGCCGGCAGCGCCTCGCTCATTAGCAACAGCCGCTGAGGCTCGCCAAGAAGTAAGATGCGCCGCGAAGGAACATTCCAACGTGTTCCCGCGCGGCGCTTGGTTTCTCGGTGGACTCGTATCTCTTCCCTTTTACTTCTTCGGAAAGTTCGGATCCGCCTTCACTTCATTGATCTGCTTGGTGTGCCGCTCACTGTGTGCCGCGATGAGCAGAACAAACTCGTACCCATCCAGCTTTCCCATCGGGCTGTCCGCCACATGATCGCGCAGACCAGTCGCGGTTTTCAGAAAATCCTCGGTCGTCCCCCGGCTCTCCACAAAATGTTTGATTGAGTCTTCCGGCGACCCGAAACGGTTTGTCGGCAGCAGCGGTTCCGGCGCCTGTACTTTGTTGGTACGGTCAGGAACCATCGCCAGCACCCCTTCGTCCGTCTTTTTCACGTCACGACCGGCTTCCCCCGCCGGCGCCGTCATGACCTTTT
>QHZC01000210.1:3938-9186 GCA_003224515.1 Acidobacteriota bacterium | reverse complement strand
AAACGGCAAGCGGGACCGAAGGAAGCCGCGCGCTGGGAGGAATTTTCTCTCAAGTGGCGCCCTTCCATGAACGTCATCATTTGCCTGCGTGACATCGCGGAGAATCCCGTCACGCGTGACGGTAAGAAGACTACCCCAATTTCCTATGATTCCAATTGCCTGGAAGAGATCTGCGGCTCCTGCGCCATGCTCATCAATGGCAGGGCCCGCATGGCTTGTTCGGCGCTTGTCGATCGGCTCGAGCAGCCGATTCGAATCGAGCCCATGTCGAAGTTTCCGCTGGTGCGCGATCTCGCAGTCGATCGGCAGTTCATGTTCGAAAGCCTCAAGCGCGTGAAGGCCTGGATTCCGATCGACGGCACTTACAATCTCGGCGCAGGCCCGCGCGTATCGCCCGAAATTCAGGAAAAAGGGTATCCGCTTTCAAACTGCATCACCTGCGGGAACTGCCTCGAGGTTTGCCCGCAGGTGAATGAGCACAACCAATTCGTTGGTGCTGCCATCATCAGCCAGGTGCGCCTTTTCAACATGCATCCGACGGGAGCGATGAATAAGAGCGAGCGCCTCAGCGCGCTCATGGGTCCCGGCGGCATCCAGGAATGTGCCAACGCGCAAAACTGCGTGCACGCCTGCCCCAAGGGAATTCCTTTGACCGAGTCGATCGCGGAAGTGAACCGCGACGCATGGAAACAAGCGCTTCTCGGTTGGCTTGTGGGGTAAACTCTCACCACAATCGGATACCTGGGAGAAATGAATGCGGCGCGTCCCTGCCTTTTTCTGTCTCAGCTCTTCTATCTGCGCTGGGCTCTTCTTCGCTCGCCGCACTACCGTGGATGAAATCCCCGAGCACGCGCACAAGCTTCACTTCTCCTCAATCGTCCTCGATACTCATGCCCACACTCCGCAGCGGCTGCTTACTGGTACGTTCGAGCTTGGCAAGCTTGACGCGGGGAAGGTCACGTCGACATTCCCCGGATGCTTGAAGGAGATGTTAGCCGCAGGGAAGCTTCCTCACGTCTCCGGGGTAAAAATCATCGAGCAGATTGACCACGTCGGCCTGGGGTCGGATTTTGACGGCGCGGATATGCCGGATGGCCTGGGAGCCTGCTCGAAACTCCCCAACATCAGGGAAGCGCTGCTTCGCAAGATTCTCGGCGGCAACATTCTTCGCGTGATGGAGCAGTCGGAAAAGATAAGCAAAGAGATGCAGGCTGCTCAATGGGAGACCAAGGAGACGTGACATGGTGCGAGCGATTCGGTGCACGGCCGCATGCGTTGCCGCGGGCATGCTCCTGGCGAGTACAATGAAAGCGGATGGGATTTCGGAAAGGGCACGCAGGCTGCACTTCTCGTCCATCGTCGTGGACACGCACGACGACACGACGCAGCGCTTTCTTGACGGCAAATTCGACCTGGGGCCTCGCAGCGCTACCGGGAGCATCGACATTCCGCGCATGCGCGAAGGCAACCTCGGTGCCATTTTCTTTTCCATTTGGATGCCCAGCAAGATCACCGGCCCGGATGCGGTCGACCGCGCTATTGTTCAAATCGACGCCGTTCGTGAACAGGTTCGCAGGCATCCGAACGATCTCGTTCTAGCGACGACAGCGGCCGATATCCGTGGCGCCCACAAACGGGGAAAGATTGCAGCACTCCTTGGCGTTGAGGGCGGCCACATGATCAACAGCGATCTCGGCGTGCTTCGCGCGTACGCTGCGCTCGGGGTGCGCTACATGACTCTCACGCACAGTGGTAACGACGAATGGGCCGATTCTTCCACGGACAAGGCGGTGCACAACGGCCTCACCGATTTCGGCAAGGACGTCGTCCGCGAAATGAACCGCCTCGGTGTCATGGTGGACATCTCGCACGTCAGCGACAAAACGTTTTATGACGCTCTGGAAACCAGCAAAGCACCGCTTATCGCTTCGCACTCTTCCTGCCGCGCCATTTGCGATGCTCCCCGCAACATGACCGACCAGATGATGAAGGATCTCGCCGCGAAGGGCGGCGTCGTGCAGGTCAACTACCACGTGGGCTTTCTCAGCCAGGAATTCCGCGATGCAGAAAAAGCGAATCCGGAACTGAACAAAGCAATCAGCGCCGAGGTGATGAAGCGCTGCGGTGACAACGAAGGCTGCCAGCTTATCGAGGGCGACCGCATCACCCGCGAATACGTCGAGCGGGGAAAGCTCCCGCGGGTGGAGTTCAGTAAAATCATCGAGCATATCGACCATGCAGTGAAGGTTGCCGGCATCGACCACGTGGGCCTCGGTTCGGACTTCGACGGCGCCAACATGCCTTACGGCATGGAAGACGCCACGAAACTCCCAAAGATCACCGAAGCCCTGTTGCAAAAAGGCTACTCCGAGGGTGACGTAAAGAACATTCTCGGCGAAAATACTCTCCGAGTCATGACGGACGTCGAGCGCATCAGTCGCGAGCTGAATGCCGGGAAGTAAAAGCAACGGAGAAAATCTGAGAAGGAAGCATAGCAACACTGTTTTTCGGTTGTAAGGCAAAAGAGCAGGCTGCGGAAGCGCAGCCGCCGGAGAAGCCCAAAGCCGAGGCGTCGGCCGAGCCAAAAACGGAAACCCCCGCGTCGGCGCCCACACAACCCGAGGCAAGGGCGAGCGCGCCAACAGAAGCTCCGCGCCGGGGCTATGACCGCGCGCTTCTTCGCGCTGCGCTCCTCAAGGAAAAAGCCCCGGAGACCTTTCAGGTGAAGTTCACGACCACCCGGGGAGACTTTGTTGTGACCGTGAACCGTGCTTGGGCCCCCATCGGTGCCGATCGCTTCTACAATCTGGTGAAGCACCACTTCTATGACAACGCCAGCTTTTTCCGCGTGGTGCCCGGCTTCGTCGTGCAGTTCGGCATCAGCGCCTATCCACCCGTTTCGGCCGCTTGGGAGAAGGCCAACATCCAGGATGAGCCCGTCACGCAGTCCAACAAGCGTGGCTACCTGACGTACGCGAAAACGAGCATGCCCAATACCCGCTCGACGCAAATCTTCATCAATTTGAAGGACAACGCCGGCCTCGACCGCCAAGGCTTCTCACCTTTTGGCTACGTCGATGCTCAAGGAATGAGGGTGGTAGAGATGCTCTACGACCAATATGGAGACAGCGCTGGTCCCGAACAGGATCAAATCTCCAAGCAGGGTAAGCCGTATCTCGACAAAGGCTGGCCCAAGCTCGATTCGATAAAGACCGCCACGTTGATAGGACCCGTCCGGGCAGCCGCGAAGCCCTAGTAATTCTGGGTTGCCAATGATTACTTTCTTGAATTAAATGCATCTAATATTTGCAGGCTCCCACCCCTTTGACAAGGGGGCGGCAGAGGAAGTATCCTTTAGTTCGATGATGACCTGTTGCCAGATGATGTGTTGTCCGTGCACGTGCAACGCTGCGTGTCGCATGACACCCATCTCTGGCCAGAGGAGTTTCCGGACTTAGCTGTAGCGTAATCAAGAAGTTCCGAAGCCCACGTGCCAGAGACCTGGTTGCGTGGGTTTTTTGTTTTGGTTCGAGGATTATTCAGGGCAACGAAGTTGGGAGCCAAGAATTATGAGTGTGACAACCTTATCCGAAGTCGAAGAACGGCACAGCCGCGAGGCCATCGAACGAGAGATCGTCCGTTTTGAAGAGCGCATCCGAGAACTTCAGAGCGGCACCATCACGCCGGAACAATTCCGCCCCTTTCGCCTGAAGCACGGCACGTATGGCCAGCGGCAACCGGGCTTCCAAATGCTGCGTGTCAAGATCGCTGCCGGGGTTCTCAGGCCCGCGCAGCTTCGCGTCCTAGCGGATATTGCCGACGAATACTCGACCGGCCGCGGCCACCTGACTACGCGCGAAAACGTTCAATTCCATTTCGTGAAACTCGAAAATGTGGGCGCCGCCATGCGCTTGCTCGCCGATGCTGGGTTGACCACGCGCGAGGCTTGTGGTAACACCGTGCGCAACGTCACGGCCTGCCCGGTGGCCGGCATTTGTCCCGGAGAAGCATTCGACGTCACGCCCTACGCCTTGGGCGTCTCACGATACCTCCTGCGACATCCCGATTTTCACGACTTGCCGCGCAAGTTCAAGATCGCTTTCTCTGGCTGCGAGAACGATGGCGATTGCGCGGTTGCCGGCATCCATGACGTGGGCCTTATCGCGCAAGTGCGCGGCAGCAACGGTACCCCGCATCGCGGCTTTAAGGTTCTCGTCGGCGGCGGACTGGGAAGCTTGCCCACGACGGCCGCGGTGCTCAGCGATTTTCTGCCGGAAGAAGAGCTGCTCCCCACCATCGAGGCCATTCTGCGGGTCTTCACGGAAACGGGGAACCGCAAGAACAAACTCTTGGCGCGATTGAAATTCGTCTTGCGCGCAAAAGGGATAGAAGAATTCCGCCGCCTGGTTACGGAGAAACGCAAAGTCTCCGAGGCTCCGGCAGAAACTCTTGCCGTGCCTTCTCCTATCAAGCCGTCGCTGGTCACCATCGCACCGACGCCTCGATCTTTCTCGGCGGCTGAACCGCAAAGCGATCCCGAATACGACCGCTGGGCCGGGCACAATCTGATGTTCCAGCGCCAGGCCGGATACGGCGCGGTGTGGGTCAAACTTCCTGCTGGTACGTTCTACAGCAACCAAATGCGCGGGCTCGCCAACGTACTGGAGAAGAACGAACTGACCGGCGTGCGAATTGCCGTCAATCAGGATCTCGTCATCCCGTGGGTGCCATTTGACCGGGTGCGCGCAATCTACAACGGGCTTCGCACACTGGATCTTGCGACCGCCGGAGCGCGCACCATTTCCGACGTCACTGGCTGTCCGGGAGCGACAACTTGCAATCTCGGGATCACGCGGCCCCTTACACTGGCCGACGTGCTTTCGCGCGAGCTGAACGGCTATACCGACCCGGAAATCCAGAAACTGCGGATTAAGATCAGCGGCTGCCCCAATTCCTGCGGGCATCATCACATTGCTGACATCGGTTTCTACGGCAACGTCAGGAAGGTTGGTGAACAGCAGGCGCCTTACTACCAACTCCTGCTTGGCGGCAAAGTGAATGCCGACGGGGTGCGCTTTGCGCGTCAGATCATGGCTGTGCCTGCGCGGCCCATCCCCGCGATCATTCGAGAGCTCCTGGCCTTCTATCAGCAGGATCGCCAGGCTGCCGCCGAAACATTTAGCGCAGGGGTTGCGCGCACGCAGGACAAGACCATCAAGGACTGGCTCCTCCCCTTGGCCGAAGTCAC
>QHZC01000210.1:0-3871 GCA_003224515.1 Acidobacteriota bacterium | reverse complement strand
GATCCCGAACTGCTCACCTTGAAAGCGGCACGCCTGCTCGCTCGTGCCGACGTTGTCCTTCACGATGCTCTGGTCAGCGATGCTGTTTTGGCGGTGATTTCTCCGGCTGCCGAGCTCATCAACGTGGGCAAGCGCGCCGGCCAGAAACTCCTTACGCAGGATGAAATCAACGCCCTCCTGGTTTCGTATGGCCGGACACGCGCGGCCGTTGTCCGCCTGAAAGGCGGCGACCCCTCGATTTTTGGCCGCGCCGGGGAAGAAATCGAAGCCCTTCGCAGAGCCGGAATAGAATACGAAGTTGTTCCGGGCGTCAGCGCGGCTCTCGGAGCGGCGGCGGCGGCGGGAATCTCGCTCACCGATCGCCGGGTAGCCTCGCAGGTTCTCCTTACCACGTTCTCCCGCGGAATCGACGGCAGGGTAATGGATTGGGGCTGCGTCACCAGCACAACCACGCTGGTTCTATACATGCCCGGCGCAGATTATGCCGAGGTTTCAGAGCGCTTGCTCGGAGGTGGACTTCCGGCGGACCTTCCCTGCGTGATCGTCTCCCATGCAACTGGTTTTCGGCAGCAAGTGCGCTGGTCGAGTGTCAGCCGCCTCGCCGGCGAAGAAAAACTCCCGGCTCCGGCCCTGTTGATTGTAGGTCGTGTGGCGTCGCACGAAGTTGCCGAACTCAGCGCCGAGTTTTGGAACGCGAATCGGAAAGATTCGGCTGTGCAACAAACATCGATGATTTAGATCGTCAGGAGCATACCCATGAGAGCAGAAGTAGAAGCAAGGAAGGCTGGAAGCCGCAGGAAGCTGTCGCTCGACACCTGGGCAGTACTGGTGGCTTTTCTTCTGGCGCTGTTGGTCCGCGCGGGTGTTTTCAAGCACGTCCCCTGGTGAAGATTCTGGAGAAAATGGAGATAACAAACATGGCTGATGCAATCGCGGTTCCTCAGGTTCAGCTGGTCCAACCGGCGCTGCGATTTCTCCGCGTCATCCCCGGCGTGCTACTGCTCGCCGCCGTCGGCTATGCAGGCAAATTGCTGGAGCAAAACGTTGGGGCTTACGCCAAGGCACACCACTGGACGTTCCCGAACATCGAGTACGTCCTCTGGGCCATCGTCCTCGGCCTGGTGATTTCTAACACTGTTGGCGTCCCGGAAATTTTCCGCACCGGCGTTGCCACTTACGAATTCTGGCTCAAAGCGGGCATCGTGCTCCTCGGTTCGCGATTTCTTCTCGGGGACATTTTGAAGCTCGGCGGAGTCAGCTTAGCGCTGGTCGCCATCGAAATCGTCGGCTCCCTCGCGTTCATGACTTTTCTCGGCCGCCTGTTCGAGCTCAAGCCCAAGCTCACGACACTTCTTGCCGTTGGCTCGGCGGTGTGCGGCGTGAGCGCCATCATCGCCACAAAGGGCGCCATCGAAGCGGACGACGAAGATTCCTCATTCTCTATCGCCGCGATTCTTGCCCTCGGTGCGCTCGCGCTCTTCACCTTTCCGGTCATCGGACATTTTCTTCATTTGAGCGATAAGGCATACGGTCTCTGGGCCGGCCTCGGCGTGGACAATACTGCGGAAGCTACTGCCGCGGGGGCTCTGTACTCCGACGCAGCGGGCAAACTTGCTGTGCTGGTCAAGTCCACGCGAAATGCCATGATCGGATTCGTGGTGCTCGGTTACGCCATCTACTGGGCCAGCAAAGGACAGGCGCAGGCGGTAGGGAACAAAGCGGCTTTCTTGTGGCAGAAATTCCCGAAATTTGTTCTCGGGTTCCTGCTGATCTCTGTCCTCGCCACCTATCACTTCTTCAACAAGGATCAGGTCGGAGCGCTCGCCAATCTTTCGCGCTGGGCGTTCCTGCTCACTTTCGCGGGCGTCGGCTTGCGCACCAATTTCGGCGATATGCGCAAGCAGGGCCTCCGCCCGTTCGCAGTCGGGGCTATCGGCGAAGTGGTGATTGCGGGTTTCACGCTGGCCTTGGTATATGGCGCAGGAAAACTCTTTGGGTGGTAACCCACTGACAGTGTGGACGCCCAGTGTCCCTTTATTCGTTTTATCGCTGTTGCACGCCTTTGACGGCGCCGAGAATCAAGTTGTAGGCGGCTTGACGCGAGAGGCCGGCTTTATCCCGGTCATCGAATGGTGTTGATGCCACACCGAGCGCGGCCACCTTTTCGTACTTGAACATTTCGGCCAGAGCGGCAGCCAGCTCGATGCTCGTCGGCCCTCCCGGGACAGCGAGCGGATGGCCAGGCACCTCGCGCGGATCGAGTGCATCCATGTCTACGTGGATGTAAATCACGTCCGTAGCTTCCGAGAGACGCTTCATCTCGCGGTGCAAGTTCGCCGAGCGCGTGCGCACGTCTTCCAGTGTGAGTTGCTGAATATCGGAGCGGTCAAGAAGCTCCTGCTCGAGAGGGTCGGTGTCGCGCACGCAGATCTCTACGATGTGGCGCGTCGGCACGGCCGGCTCCAAACCTGCCTTGAGCCGCATCCGCGTGAGACATTGTCCCGCCGCAATGGCGACGGGCATCCCGCCCAGCATGCCGCTCAGGGTAGTCTCGGGAGTATTGAAATCCCCATGGGCATCGATGAATACCATGCCAACGCGCAATGGTTTTGAGGTGGGGCCGGAATGTTGCAGCCCACTGAGCATTCCAAGAATGCCGTTGCAGTTCGCGAGGAGCCCGATGGGAAGATACCCGCCGCGCCGCTCGTCGGAAACTAGCTTCGCAAGATCGCCGCTGGCCAGTGCAAGGTGGTTCCAAGAACCGTAGGCCTTCTCTTCGTCGGCGGTCAACGCCACGGTTGAAATCTGTTTCGTCTGGACACCGTGGTCCTCAAGCAGCTTCTGGATTCCGCCTTGTTCCAGATAGTCAGGCCCGTGGGAAACATCGGGCACATTCCGCTCACCCACGTAGGGCATCTTGACGAGCGCCACCCGAACGGGATTTGCATTACCACCACTACTTGCGAAACAGATTGCCTGAACCGGCACCAGCCCCAGAATCAGTAACCCCGCCCAGTTTTTCATCACTTCCCTTCCTTATCGCGACCCGGCCGGCCCCGCACTTATCCCCCTCGACGTGATCTCCGCGGCGAGCCGCTTCAAGTTTCTTCGTGAAAAGAATCAGATGCCCTGCTATGTTTGCCTTTGTCTTCCCAGGTCGAATAACCACCAGCGCAAGCCCGGCGTCGTCATCCCTTGCAAAAGAGAGGAAGGCCTCCAAACCCTCCGATTTGAGCGGAGTTAAGCGCCGACGCAATTTTTCCTGATACCAGTGCCCGGTCGAGGTCTCTAACCGCAACGGAGATGTTGTCCCCGAAATGAAAGCTCTTTCTGCCCCACATAGCAGGGTTCGCTAAATCCCCAGCACCGAAACTAATTCCTTTACCGAAGCGGCCGATTTTTGCAACGCCGCGTTTTCTCCCGAGGTCAGCTTGATCTGAATGATCTCCTCAACGCCGTTGGCGCCTAGTTTCACAGGCACGCCGACGAACAGTCCGTTGATCCCATACTCTCCATCGAGATACACGGCGCAGGGCAGAATTTTCTTCTTGTCCTTCAGAATCGCTTCCACCATTTCGACAGCCGCAGCCGATGGCGCGTAGTAAGCCGATCCAGTTTTTAACAAGTTTACGATCTCAGCGCCACCCTTTCGCGTGCGCTCGACAATCGGGGAATTCCCGCCACCGTCGAGTATCGTGGTAGCGGCACCATGTCGTCCCCATGACCGCCCAGTACGAACGAGTGCACGTTTTCCACGCTGACTTTGCATTCCATCGCGACAAACGTGCTCATGCGAGCGGAATCAAGCACTCCCGCCATTCCGAGGACGCGATTCTTCGGGAAACCGCTGACCTTGAGCGCGGCCTGCGCC
>QHZC01000207.1 GCA_003224515.1 Acidobacteriota bacterium | reverse complement strand
TGCCGCCGCTGATGAACCATCGCTTCTCCAGATCGACAACGATTTTGTGCAGGCTGCTGCGAAGCACGACAAGGTGACGGTCGGCAGACTGCTCGACCCGGATTTCACCTGGACGGACGCAGACGGAAAGACGCATGCCAGAGCTGACGTCCTCAAGTCCCTGCCCACTCCCGCACTTGGCAACGAAACCGGGGCGCAACTTAAGCCGCGCACCTACGGACAAGTCGGCGCGGTGATGTCCGGCCGCGACAAAGTCCACGTTCTGCGCATCTGGGTACAACGCCCGGCGGGATGGCTATTAATCGTCTATCACGAGGTCGCTCTGGGCCAGCAGGCCGCGACTGCAGCAGGCTCCGGCGTGAATGACTGCCAGAATCCGTGCAAGACGGTACCATTCAAACCGAAAACCGAAGCGGAACAGGCCATAATCGCTTCCTGGCAGGCGCTGGAGACCGGCGTTACGAATCATGATGCTTCCGCCTGGTCACCACATATCGCGGAAGAATTCGTCATGCTCGGCTCGAGCAACGACCACCCACTAAGCAAGGCCGATCGCATCGCAACTCTCAATTTGCAGAAACAGACCGGCCACGGTTCCGCCCCTGCCCCGCTCGTATCGGCGCAGATGTTTGATTTTGGAGATGCCGTGGTGATGACCTGCCTCCACCAGCCGTATTCTGGCAAGCCGGTCCGTGTGAGCCGTCTGTGGATCAAGCGCGACGGTCACTGGGTCATGTCCATCAGCTATCAAACTACGATTCAGGCTGCTCCGGCCAAAGCCAGCTAAAATTTGTTCGCTCGAGACCACCATCGGGGAACGGGGAGCGCTGTATGAATTGTTTCGTCAAGCGCGCACTTGTTGGTGGCATCGTGTGCTTCGCCGCCATCGCTGCTTTTTCAAACAGCCACTCTTCTGCTTCCGGTGCCGATCAGGAAGTATTAGAGGCCGATCAAGCCCTAGTCCGCATCCTTGGCCTGCGGGACAAGGCTTCTTTCCAGGACCATCTCGCGCTCGACGCACTCCTGGACGAGGATTTTACTTGGATCGATTCGAATGGAAAGAGCCTGGTCAAGCCCGAGGTTTTCAAGAACTTTCCCGCCCTCGCGAACCCCGAGGTCGAACTACAGGAACGCACCTATGGCCGCTCCGCGGTCGTCCGGGCGAATCGCGTCAGAGTGCAAGTGATGCGCGTCTGGGCCAAGCGCGTGTCAGGCTGGCGGGTCATGCTCTATCAGGAGGTCACACTGGTAGTGAAGTCAGAGCCGCCCGCCGCGGAAGGGGCGGGAATCAGCGACTGTGAAAATCCTTGCAACAACATCCCGTTCCAACCAGAGACGCAATCCGAGAAGGAAGTAATCGCATCGTGGCAGGGAGTGATGAGAGCGATGGCGCGCAAGGATGCCGATGCTTACGCGCCCCTGATCGCTGAGGACTTCTCGGCGACCGACACGCATCATGACCGGGCGTACAGTAAGGCCGACCGCATCGCGCAAATCAACAAGCAGAAGCAGTCGGGAGTCCAGTCCGTGCCTCCCCCTCTAGTGTCCGCCCGCATGTTCGACTTTGGCGAAACAGTAATGATGATCGCCCACGAGCAACGCCCCAACCCCAAAGCGTATTTCAATACCCGCATGTGGGTGAAGCGCGACGGTCGCTGGCAGATGCTGTTCAGCTTTAACACTAGGATTGAGTAAAATGAGCCTGGCATGAGCGTGAATCCCGTCAAAGTGGGCATCGTCGGTCTTGGCCGTTGGGCCAAGGTGCTGACCCGCGCCGCCGCCAATTCACAAGAAATAGAAATTGTCGCCGGCTACAGCCGCTCCGAAGAAAAACGCCAGGTGTTCGAACAGGAGCTTGGCGTGCGCGCTGTCCCCGACATGAAGGCAATGCTCACAAATCCCGAGATTGCGGGTGTAATGCTCAGCGTTCCTAACGAGCAGCATCTTCCCGTTGCCGCCGAAGTCGCCCAGGCGAGGAAACACGTCTACACCGAGAAGCCGATCGCCAGCACGCTCGAAGATGGATTGAAAATCGCGGCACTGGAGCAGCAATACGGAATCACAGTCACCGTGGGGCATAGCGCGCGATTGATGGCCGGTATACGCCAAATCCGGGCCGCGATCGACAGCGGTGAACTGGGCCGCGTGGCGTTCATAGAAGCCAACTTCTCAAATGAGCGTGCGCTGGAGCTCACCCCCCAGAGCTGGCGCTGGTACAAGGACAAAGCTCCGGGAGGGCCGCTGTCCCAGTTGGCCATTCACCAGTACGATGTCCTCCATTATCTCGGCGGCGAAGTCCTCGAAGCGAGCGCGATGGCCTCTAAACTTTCTCCAGTGGGCGCCGAAGTGGACGATCAATCCATGACGTTGCTCAAATTCGCCGATGGCAAGGTCGGTTATGTCGGATCGTGCTGGACTTCACCCGGAGTTTTTTCCGTGCGCGTGTTCGGCTCGAAGGGATTGATGCATTATGAGATCGACTTCAATACCTGGGATACTCCCGGCCAGCTCCACAAGAACTCGACACTTTATATTCAGCGCGGCAAGGATGGCTACGCCAAGCGCGAAGAACTGAAAGTTCCCGAAAGCGACATGTTTCGAGCGGAACTCGAAATGTTTGCCGATAGCTGCAGGACAGGGAAGCCCGGCGAATTGAGCGCGTATAACGGGAATGTCGCCGTGGCCATCGTCTACGCTGCGCTGCGCTCCATCGAAAAGAACGGGCAGTACACGCGCATCGCCGATGTGGTCAGCAAAGCCCAGGAGCGGGTCGCCGAGAGGATTCATGATGTTGCCTAGCCGCTATTTCATTGACTTGACGCAGCCGGAAATCGCCGCGCAATTGAAGAAGAACCCGCTTGTAGTTTTGCCGCAGGGCAGTGTCGAGCAGCACGGTCCTCATCTCCCCACCGGCACTGACATTTTTGCTTCGAATGTGATCGCACACGCGGTGGCCGAGCGCATGGACGGGCTCGTGTTGCCGGGAGGCCCGCTCGGCGTGACGCCATTACACATGCCCTTCGAAGGTACGATCACGCTCACTCCGGACACCTACATGCGAGTGGTTACGGAAACGTGCGCCTCCGCCGCTCAGCACGGCGCGAAATATCTCTTGATTCTCAATTGGCACGAGCTCAATATCCCGCCCCTCGCCGTCGCGGCGGACTTGCTGCATCGCGAACATGGAATGACCGTGCTCACTGTGCAGGCCTGCTTCGTCGCTGAAGACTTGTTCGGCAAAGAATGTGGCGGGCTCACGCACGGCGGCGAAATCGAAGCACTCGCCGTCATCGCCTACCGTCCTGATCTAGTGCACTTGGATCGCATTGATTATTCCTCGGACCACGCGCATGGGCATAAGGTCGATGCGCTTCGCCGCACGCGCAGTTACCAGCCGGTCTTGTCCGATGTGCGTTCCATCGCGCCAACCGGCTGGTATGGCAATCCGCAACATGCCACCGTCGAGAAAGCCCGCCGAATGTTAAATGATGTCGCTGACGCCATCGCCAAACAGTCCGCGGAAATCTTCAGGCAACTCGACAGACTCCAGTGCGGAGTCGCGGAAATCAAGCCATGGAGCAAGGTGCGCTGATGGCGCGCGTTTTCACCCAGGCGGAGGCCAAGAAACTTGGACTTCCCGGTCGCAAAGCGCTGGAGATCGTCTCTGGTGAGAAAGGCGCGCTCGGTGTCACGTTGCGGCTCGCTGAGATTCCCGTGCCCCAGCCCGGCGAATCGCTCCGCGGCCGTCATCAGCATTCCGACCATGAAGAATGCATCTATGTCTTGGCCGGCAAAGGCACGACTTTCGCTGACAGTGGCGAATACCCGCTCCAGCCGGGCGATACTCTCCTGATCCCGCCCGGCGAGAAGCACGTGACCCGCAACACCGGCAACGAACCGCTCCTTCTCTTGTGCTTTTTCCCCGTCGCCGATATCACCAAAGGTACCGTGGAGCCCGGCGTTTCTTCCGGGACTTCTCATCGGCCATGACGATTGATGTGCTCTGTTTGCGCCCCGAAGCCGATTTTCAGCGCGCTGGAGTGTTGTCGCCCCCGGCGCTTAAAGTCGTCTACCTCGCGCCAGAAGACTCTGATGTTCCGACTTTGATGAAGCAAGCACGCGCTCTTGTGATTCCCGCCGTAGGCCCCAAACTTCCTCCCGCGCTGTTCGAAAACAGCTCCATCAAGTTTGTCCAAGTCACCGGCGCAGGTATGGACCGCCTCGATTTACCCGCTCTTAAGGACCTTGGCATTTCTGCAGCCAATGTTCCCGGGGGGAGCAACAGGGCCGTCGCGGAGTATGTGGTTACGGCCGCAGCGGTTCTTCTGCGTCGCTTGGCATGGGCCGACTCTGAAATTCGCGACGGCAACTACCGTGAATTTCGCGCGCGAATGATTTCAGACAATCTCGCCGGTCTCGATGGCCTGGTTGTCGGCATCGTCGGATTCGGTGTGATCGGCTTGGCTGTTGCGGAAGCGTTTCAGAAGCGTGGCTGCCACCTTTGCTACTACGATCCCGCGCCGCGTGATCCACATGCCGCCGAATCGCTCGGTGCTAAGTCCGTCTCACTCGACGAATTGTGCAGAGCCGCCGACGTCGTCACCTTGCACGTGCCTCTGCTCTCCGCCACGCAGGGGCTTGTCGGCCAACGCCAGCTCGCAGCGATGAAACCGGGCGCAATCCTGATTCAGGCCTCCCGCGGCGGCGTCGTAGATGAAGCGGCCCTCGCGCACTCTCTGAACTCCGGCCATCTCGGCGGCGCGGCCATCGATGTTTATTCCATCGAGCCGCCCTCGGCCGACAATCCGCTGCTTCATCTCGAAGGTGACGCCGCGCGCCGTACCCTCTTCACTCCGCACATCGCCGGGGTCACCCGCCAATCCACCGCATTCCTCCTGCGCGCTGCTTGGCGCAATATCGAACGCGTGCTCATCGAAAACGTACCGCCCGTGGATCTCGCTCTGTGAAAGGAGCAACGAAAATCTCGCCGCCGCTTCTCTCAATCCACACATTCAAACGGGAGCACTCCGGGTGACCACGAACTCACCTACTTTGCCCGGCAAGCGCTGGTATTCCATTCTCTACATCCAGGTGCTCATCGCCATCCTCATCGGCATCCTGATCGGCCATTTCTCTCCAAAGACCGGCCTGGCCCTCAAACCTCTTGGCGACGCCTTTGTCGCCTTGATTCGAATGATGATTGCTCCGGTGATTTTCTGCGTCGTCGTGCAGGGCATTGCTTCCATGACCGATCTCAAAAAGGTCGGCCGCGTCGGCATCAAAGCGTTGCTCTATTTTGAAGTCGTCTCTACACTCGCCCTCATCGTCGGCATTCTCTTCGCGGTATTTTTTCATCCCGGCGCTGGCCTCAACATCAATCCCGCTTCGCTCGATCCCAAGACCACCGCCAGCTACGCCAGCCGCGTCAAGGAAACCGGCATCATTCCTTTCTTGCTGGCCATCATCCCGCGCACCTTCGTCGACGCCTTCGCGACCGGCGACGTTCTCCAAGTCCTTCTGGTCTCCATCCTTTTCGGCTTCGCCGTCTCTCTGCTGGGCACTCGCGGCGAGCCGCTGACCCGTGGGATCGCGATCCTCACCAAAGTCATTTTTGGCGCTATCCGCATCATTGTTCGCGCCGCCCCGCTCGGCGCTCTCGGCGGCATGGCCTTCACCGTGGCGAGTTACGGCGTCGCCTCGCTTTCGAATCTCCTCAAACTCATCGGCACCTTCTATGCCACTAGCTTGATTTTCGTCATCATCGTTCTTGGTGCCATTGCGCGTTTCGCCGGCTTTTCCATCTTCCGCTTCATCGCCTACATCAAGGACGAACTCCTCATCGTCCTAGGCACCAGCTCCTCCGAAACGGTTCTCCCGGACATGATGCAGAAGCTCGAGCGCCTCGGTGCTCCGCGCTCCATCGTAGGCCTGGTGTTTCCCACCGGCTACAGCTTCAACACCGACGGCACCAACATCTATCTCACTCTCGCCACGCTCTTCCTCGCGCAAGCAACAAACACCCAACTCGATTTCAGGCAAATGCTTGGCATGCTTCTATTCGCCATGATCGCCTCGAAAGGCGCTTCCGGCGTTACCGGCACCGGCTTCGTCACGCTCGCCGCCATTCTCGCCTCCGTCCCTTCCATCCCGATTCAGTCGCTGGCACTTCTGGTCGGCATCGACAAATTTATGAGCGAATGTCGCGCCCTCACCAATGTGATCGGAAACGGCGTCGCCACCATCGTGGTCAGCCGCTGGGAGAAAGAACTGGACCCCGACAAGCTCCGCGAGGTGATGGCCCCTCCCATCGAGAACGGTGAAACCAAATCGCCCTAGATGGCGTTACAATACCAGCCATGCCGGTCGCATCACCCGCCCGCCGGAACTTTCGCAAGCAACAAGGAGGTCTTGTGCAAGGCACGCTTCTCGATCGCCGCAGTTTTCTCCGTGTCTCTGCTGTCGCCGGTGGAGGCATCCTCGTGGCTCTCCATTTCGATCCCGTCCCCGAAATCTTTGCCCAGGCGCCGCAAGCTCCGCCCGCTGCGTTCCTGCCCACTGCGTTCCTTCGCGTCACTGCCGATGGCATCGTCACCATCATGTCCAAGAACCCTGAGATCGGTCAGGGCGTCAAGACCCATCTCCCCATGATCATCGCCGATGAACTCGACGTCGATTGGAAAGACGTCCGCATCGAGCAAGCCGATCTCGACGAAACGAAATACGGCCCTCAGCGCGCCGGTGGCAGCACTTCCACTCCCACCAATTGGGATCCGCTGCGCCGGGTCGGCGCCGCCTGCCGCCAAATGTTCGTTACCGCCGCCGCGCAAACCTGGTCCGTCCCCGAATCCGAGTGTCAGACGTCTTCCGGCCGCGTCACTCATCAGCCGACAAAACGCACTCTGACGTACGGCGCGCTCGCCGAAAAAGCAGGGGCGCTGCCCGCGCCCGATCTCAAGTCTGTCAAGCTCAAGGATCCCAAGGACTACAAAATCATCGGACAGTCCATTCATAGCGTCGACAACGCTTCCATTGTCATTGGAAAGAATCTTTACAGTATAGATTTCAAAGTTCCGGAAATGTTGTACGCGGTCTACGAAAAATGCCCCGTCTACGCCGGCAAGTTCGTCAGCGCCAATTTCGAGGAGATCAAAGCCCTGCCCGGCGTCCGCGATGCTTTTTCAGTGGATGGAAGTTCCGATCTGCTCGGCTTGCATTGCGGGGTGGCTATCGTTGCCGACACCTGGTGGCAAGCCAACAGCGCCCGGAAGAAATTGCGCGCCAAGTGGGAAGAAGGCCCGACTGCACAGCAAAGCAGCGAAGGTTTTGCCCGCCGTGCCGCGGAACTTTCCAAACAACCACCCGTCATCACCCTCCGCAGCGACGGCGACGCCGAGAAAGCTCTCCAGTCTGCCGCAAAAACCGTTGAGGCCGCTTACTCCTATCCCTTCCTCGCGCACGCTCCCATGGAGCCGGAGAATTGCCTCGCTCATTACCACGACGGCAAGCTCGAATTCTGGTCGCCCAGCCAGACACCGGAAAATGGCCGTCTGCTCGTCTCCAAAGTTCTCAATGTTCCCCACGACGACATCATCGTCCACTTGAAGCGCGCCGGCGGCGGATTCGGCCGTCGTCTCACCAACGACTACATGCTGGAAGCTGGTGCCATTGCCAAGCATGTCGGCGTCCCCGTCAAACTCCTCTGGACCCGCGAGGACGATTTTCACCACGATCACTATCGCCCCGCCGGTTTCCATTTCCTCAAGGGCGGTCTCGACTCCTCCGGCAAAGTCGTTGCGTGGCGCAATCATTTCGTCAGTTTCGGCGAAGGCGAGAAGTTCGCTCCCTCCGCCGGCATCTCCGGCAACCAGTTTCCCGGCACATTTCTCCAGGACTTTTTCTTCGGCGCCTCCCTTATGCCTCTCGGAGTTCCCACCTACGCCCTGCGCGCTCCCGGCAGCAACGCCTTCTCATGGGTTTTTCAATCCTTCACCGACGAGCTTGCTCACGCTGCGGGAAAAGATCCCGTTCAATTCCGCCTGGATCTTCTCGGCGCGCCTCGCGTCCCCAGCTCTTCACCCTCTTCCAATCCCGGCGATGTCGATCTCGACGCTTCTCGCATGCAGGGTGTCCTCAAGCTCGTCGCGGGAAAATCCGGCTGGAGCGCGCGTAAGCTCCCGAAAGACACCGCCATGGGCGTTGCCTTCCAATTCGCGCATCGCGGCTATTTCGCCGAGGTCGTGGAGCTCCGTGTCGACGCCAAAAAGAAAATCAAGGTCAACAAAATCTGGGTCGCCGGCGACGTCGGCAGCCAGATCATCAATCCCATCAACGCTGAAAATCAGGTCCGCGGCGGAGTCATCGAAGGGCTGAGCTCGGTCATGTCCTACGAAATCACCATCGACGGCGGCCGCGCTGTTCAGAGCAACTTCCACGAATATCCGCCGGTCCGCATGAACCAGGTGCCACCCGAAATCGAAGTTCATTTCCTCAAAACCGACAACTCACCCACGGGCCTCGGTGAACCCGCCCTCCCGCCGGTTCTTCCCGCGGTGTGCAACGCGGTCTTTTCTGTCACTGGCGAGCGCATTCGCTCGTTGCCGCTCTCCAAACACGGCTTCTCCTGGGCCTAGCTTCTTTACATTAGTGGCAAGCTCGGCCGGTCAATTTGCCTTTCACTGGCAGTGGTCAGCCGGCTCTCCAGGATAGTTTCCCTGAACGCAGGGAATGGCCCTCAAATACTCGTAAATCGCTGGAATGTCATGGTCTGTCATGTGTTGATAAATGAGCCGAGGACATAATTTGCAGAAGATCTCCGTCGAAGGGCTTTGGTACACAACCTGAATTAGGCGCTCCGGTAATCATTTGACGGCCGCTGGCGATACGCTAGGACCGTTTGCTGAATCGGCACAATTTTCTATGGGCGTCGGCCACGTTGTCCTTCAAACTCCTGCAGAATGCGCACTTCCCACCTGTCTAACCCTTAGAAACAAAACGGTTCGATAAGGAAGTTCTTTTTCTATTCGTAATAGTCTCTCGCAAAACATTAAAAACACAGCTCCTTTGAGTCCCACTGAATTTGCATTTACGAGCCCTCTCTGCTCCGAACCTTCAACCGCTCACCCGCGCGCTGATTTTCCAATCCTTACCTCTCTACTCGTTGTCTCATCGTTCCCAACGACCAGCCTTCGCACCAGCCATGGAATAATCACTTGCCGGAAAATCACCGGATCCGGCCACACTTTCACCTGCCGCCCCAGGTGCCCGCCCTGCGGATTGATCCAAGCCTCTTTCGGGACGTCCCCGCTGTTGAGAAGCAAATACGCATCCGCGATCGGCACCTGCGTGTCCAGAGCTCCGGCGATGACCAGCATCGGCGCCGTGGGTTTCCCCAGCAGTCCCTGTGTCACCAGCGACATCCTCGGGAAAATGTTCGCCAGATCGTCGACCGTTTTCGCGCCTTCAAAAATCGACATCAACGCCGGTCCGAGCCCGAAGAGATACTCGCGATTTCCCAGCGTCTTGTTGATCACGAAATCCTTCTGGAAGGTAGCATCCGCCGGCGGCGACTGCGCCACCACGGCTTTCAAGCGCGCGTGCTCGATGATCGCCAGCTTCGTCGCCCAATATGCGCCGAAGCTCTGCCCATCCATGCCAATTCGTGTCTTGTCTACTTCCGGCCGCGTTTGCAGGTAATCGATCACGCGAGAGAATTCGCGTTCCGCCGTTTCGCTGGCTTTGATCGGCGACTGCCCCGTGCCCGGCGAATCCAGACCGATGAACCCAATTCCGTACGGCAGGATGGCGCCAAAATTCTCGGACAGATCTTCTTTGCGGCTGTCCAGACCGCTAATGGCAATCACCAGGGGCACCGGACATTTAGCATTTTTCGGCAACCGCAAGTAACCGACGATCTCCGAACCTTCAAACGGAATGCGCACGACTTCCAGCGGCGGATCCATCAGTCGCGCGTGCGCGAGAAAGGCCTCCAGCGCTTTCGCGTACGCGCGCTGTTTGCCGGGAGAAGCCGGCACGGGCCAGCGTCCGAACGAATACAGCCGCCATGCTTTCACGTACAACGCACTCGCCTTTACGTTATCCGTGCCCTCGACCGTTTTTGCCTGCTTCAAGTAGCGGTCGGCAACGGCGCTGAACCCCGCGGCCCACTCGTCGTAGTCCGACGTTTTGACCGAGGCAAACGCTTCGCGCACATCAGCGGGATCGAGCCCGATCAGCGGATACATCCCATTTTCCGCGCGCTTGATCGCTTCGGCTTTTATTTCATCGAGCGTCCGTTCTTTCTGCTGCGCCATGGTGCTTCCGGTCCACGCAAGCATGCTGAAAAGCATGCACGCAATCCGCAGAACTCTCACGCGACTTTGCTTCGCCATGAAATCCATTCACTTCGCCCCTTTCAGTCTAGCGAGCGCCTCGGAGTAATACGAAGAATCGTAGTATTTCTCCGGTGCGGGCGGATGCCCGTCCCACTGGCCTTCCACTTCCGCTCTCAGCTTCAACACGTTCTTGAAGCCATCAAGATCGAAGCGCGCGTCCTCGGCATACCCGTCGTGACTTTCAATCAAAACGCCGTACGTCTCCGCCGCTACGTCCGCGGGAATTCTTGATTCCTTCATCATCAACTCAATCACCTTCTGTTTGTTGGTCGGGGACATCAGCCAGCGCTGCGCCTCGATGTACGCGGCGAGATATCGCACCAGCGTATCCTTGTGCTCGCTCGCCCATTTGCGCTGCACGAAAGCACCATAACTTTGATACGGTCCGATGAGTTTCTGCGTTGAGCCGAGGCTCACGAAACCTTCACGCTTGGCAACAATGGATGCCGGAGGACCAAGCATCGAACCCGCAAATTCTTTGTGTTCGCGCATGGCCACCAATCGCTGCGGTGTGGCGCCGTAAGGCTTCATGTCGTAGTCCCGCCCAGCTTGCAGTCCATTCAAGAGCAAAATCTTTTTCATCTGAAGGGCGTACGCCGTGTTCACCGCATCGACGATGAGAGTTTTCCCGCGCAATTCCGCGGCCGAACGAATGTCCGGCTGCACGAAAAGTTCGTTCAACGAGCCTTCCCCTCCCATCACAATGACCACGTCAGCGCCCGTGAGTTCCACCATCGCCACGGAGTTGTCCACTGCCGCGTGGGCTATGTCTGCTTTTCCCTCCGCCAAGGCTGCCCGCATCGCATCCGAATTCGGCGCTGGGTTGACCTCCACTTCGATTCCGAACTTCGCGAACGTGCCGTTCATTTCCGCCGAAACTACGGGCAGCGGACGGCCCGGCAGGCTGGTCAATCGGGTTTTTTGCAGACTCTGCGCTTGAGCATGCGCACCGCTCGCGCACAACAATCCAACAACAAAAATCGACAGGCAAATCCATCTTCTACCGTTCATCGGGATTGACTCCTTGTGTGGCCCAGGGAAATGAGCCTATGGTGCGCCTTCGTTCAATTTTTCGAGCGACCATTCCGCGACCGCCATGGGGTCAAGAATGGACTTTCCGAGATTTGGACAGCTCAGTGCATAAAGGCCGGTGTCCGTCGCGGTCCAAATAATATTGCGGTCCCATTCGATGAACACGTTGTCCACGGTGCGGTCGTAGCTTCCAAATTTCTTTAAGTCGCCGCCCTGTGGAGGAATAAAGTAAGCAACCTCCTCGGGCTTATAAAGGTCTCCAATGTCGTAACAACGCAGTCCCGCGATGAAGTAGGAATACGCAATAAACTCCTGCCGCGGTTTTCCCGGCGCCTTGAGATGTGGCGGATTGTGAGCCCCGAAGCGTCCGCGCTTGAAACAGAAATCGCGGTAGGGCGCTTCCGGAGGGGGAACGGGACGCGGCAGCTGCGCGACGGCGAGGGGGTGCTCTTCATCGCGAATATCAATGACCCAGTTCGGCAGATAGACTTGATTGCAATCAGAATTGGTCGTTTCGCCGTTGGAGAGAACAAATCCGCGGTCGAGGATGCCGCAATAAATGGTGTGAAAGGCGATGCCCATTCCTGAGTACTGTGGCGGCGGCTCGAACCGGCCAATTTCTTTTTGGCGCGTCGGGTCGGAAAGATCTAGGATGATAAAACCGTTGCAGCCGAATGCGCCATAGCCACGATTGCCGCCATCTTCCAGCTTTTTGGGAACGTACACCGGGCCGTGCAGTCCGGCGAAAGGCGTCTGGTCGGCGACAACTTTCGGCGGAACGAGCTTGGACCAAATCCATTTGTTGTACTCGGCTTCTTCACCTTTGCGTGAGCCGGGAACCCACCACATGGAGACTTCCTTCGCACTGGATGGGTCGGAGGCATCCACGATCATGTTTCCGTTGACCAACTGCCGGAAGTACGACGGCTGATGGATAAACGTTTCGTCCGGGGCGGTGTCGAGATAAACGTACTTGCCGCCGTCGTAGTAATTTCGGTGCGTGCCCTGGCCGCTGGCGCCGGTGCTGAACTCCGAAAGTTTGACAATCTTCGATGGATCGCTGACATCGTAGAAGCGCACACCACGAAGTCCTTTGTAGTTCTTGCGCTTGTCATCGAGATGCGGGTCGTCATATTTGCCCATGGGTGCTTCGGGGGTCGAATCGGTAATCGGCGCTTGCGCACCGGTCATGAGGATCCACTTCTTCAGATTCTTGTTGTAGGCCACCTGGACTTGGCCACCTTCGAAACCACCTTTATTGAACATCTGAGGTTTTCGAACGTCGCTGACATCGATCACGTCCCCTTGCTGGAACATGTACCGGCGGTTCCCAATGGACATGAGCTGCATCTTGCCGTTGCGGACGTGGCCGGGCATGAAGTGGGCGAGGAGCTCCATGTTGTGGATGTACATCCTGCGATCCAGATACGAAATGCTGTTCGGGGAGGGGTGGCCGTGGTGATCCGCCCAAGCCGCAAGGGGAGAACCGGCCAACGCCAAGCTGGCGCCCGCGGCGGTTCGCAGGAACTCCCGCCGCGTCGCATGGAGGGATCCTTCCCCCGAGTTTCGGTGCTTTGCAGTCTTGGAATTTGGTGTTTTCGCCCCTGTTTTGTCCTTCATGCTTATATGGCTCCTTGTGTCGCAACCTAGTGGTTCGCACCTCTTCTCACCAGGGACGAGGACAGTGGCCTCCGTTCGAATCCCGCGTGCACGTCCACGTTTATGACTTAGGTGGTTACGCGGGGGAAGAGCCTCTTCCGGTATCCAAAAGGTAGGACCGCTGTACCACTCGCAAACAAACCCTGTCAAGAGCATTCTTCTGTTGCTCAGAGGTAGGTTGCAGTTAGTTATGTATCCCGAAGAGGCCTCGGGTATAGTGGTTGGACCAAGATGTGTAAGTCTAGCGCCAGGGGCGCTGTTGATGGCACAGTCTTTTCGACGAAGGGCAAGAGAGCGCCAGGGCACGAAGGAGATCCGCCTAGATAGAGGGTCACGGTAGGATTCCAGAGGGAGAAGAGAAATGGCAATCGCAACCGTCAATCCGGCGACCGGGCAAGTGGTCAAGACATTCGAATCGCTATCGGATGCGCAGATCGAAGTGAAACTTCAGAAGGCTGCGGATAGGTTCCTGAGCTACCGCAAAGTTCCGTGCTCCGAGCGCGCGCGGATGATGTTGAAGGCGGCAGCGATTCTGCACGGCGAAAAAGAGAGTTTTGCGCGGACCATGACGACCGAAATGGGCAAGACGTTTCGCTCTGCGGTCGATGAAGCGGCCAAGTGCGCCTGGGTCTGCCGCTACTACGCAGAAAACGCGGAGCGCTTTCTCGCCGACGAAGTGGTCGAGACGACGGCGAGCCGGAGTTACATCCGTTACCAGCCGCTTGGGGCGGTTCTGGCGGTGATGCCATGGAATTTTCCGTTTTGGCAAGTGCTGCGATTCGCAGCGCCGGCGTTGATGGCCGGGAACGTCGGGCTCTTGAAGCACGCGTCGATCGTCCCACAAAGCGCGCTGGCCATTGAGGACGTCTTCCGGAGAGCCGGGTTTCCCGACGGAGCTTTCCAGACACTTCTGATCGGCTCGCAAAAAGTGGACAAAATCCTGGGCGATCCGCGAGTAATGGCAGCCACATTGACGGGAAGCGAAGGAGCAGGAATTGAAGTGGGAATCGGCGCGGCGAAAAGAATCAAGAAGGTTGTATTGGAACTGGGAGGAAGCGACCCATTTATTGTGATGCCGAGTGCGAATCTGGAGGTGGCGGCCGCCACGGCGGTGAAGGCGCGGATTTTCAACAACGGACAATCTTGCATCGCGGCCAAGCGCTTTATTGTGGCCGAATCCATTGCGGACAAATTCGAAAAAGTATTCGCAGAGAAAATGGCCGCGTTGAAAGTAGGGGATCCTTTTGACGAGAAGACTGAACTCGGGCCACTGTCAACGGCGGATGGCCTTGCCGATCTCGATCGCGATGTGAAGAAGACTGTTGAAGCAGGCGCGAAAGTTCTGACCGGAGGCATGCCGCTGGATCGTCCGGGGAATTTTTATGCTCCCACGGTGCTGACGGATATTCCGAAGGGCTCGCCGGCGCACAAGGAGGAGCTGTTTGGTCCGGTGGCGAGCGTGTTCCGCGCGGCACACTTGGATGATGCGATTCGAATCGCGAACGACAGCCGCTTTGGGTTGGGAGCGAGCGCGTGGACGAACGACCCGCAGGAGCGAGAACGCTTCATCAACGATCTGGAATCGGGAATGGTTTTCATAAACCGTATGGTGGCTTCCGATCCCCGCATACCCTTCGGGGGAGTGAAATGGTCGGGTCACGGGCGAGAACTGGGAGCTCATGGAATTCGGGAATTCACGAACATCAAGACGGTATGGATTGAGGAGGCGCCTTGAAGAGTTGCGGATACAAACGAGCCTGTGGTAGATTGGTCCAACAACTCGACCAGAAACTGACGAGTCCCACGTCAAACGGCTGCGTCTAAGCCTTTTAGTTGGTACGGCGGTCGTACCACGGCGGGAGATAGTTTTCTTTCCGGTTTGGGAGGATGTCATGTACAAAATCGTGCGCTCCTCTCGCCTGTATGAGCAGATCGTTCAGCAGGTCGAGGAATCCATCCACAAGAGTGTTCTGAAACCTGGAGACCAACTTCCTCCCGAACGTGAACTGGCTCAACAATTTGGCGTGAGTCGCACGGCCGTCCGTGAAGCAGTGAAAGCTCTTCGCGAAAAGGGTTTGGTGGAGGCCTATCCGGGCCGCGGAACCTTTGTTACGGATGGCACCTCGTATTCCATGCGCCAGTCACTAGACCGGATGCTGAAGATTGGGCAGCCCGAGGGGTCTGCCTATCTGGCGGAGGTACGCGAAATCTTGGAGCCGGAGATCGCGGCGCTGGCCGCAACTCGCGTCGATGAGGAAGACCTTGCTTCGATGCGGGAGCAAATCGCGATTATGGATAGTGCGCGCAAGGACCCCGACGCATTCATTGAGGCGGACTTGGATTTTCACCTGGCTCTCGCGGAAGCCGCGGCAAACCCGTTGATTCTTTCGTTGATCGATTCGATTGTGGGGCTACTGCGTGAACAGCGGATGGGAATCTTTCAGGTGGAAGGTGGCCCGGAACGCGGGCAGTATCACCACAAGAGAATTCTGGAGGCCATTGAGCACCGCGATCCGCTGGGAGCCCGAGACGCGATGAAGGCGCACCTACGGCAAGTGCGAGAGGACTCACGCCGAGCCCCAAGCGGGCAAGACTGAGAGCGAGCGAAAGCCGCAACTGTTCAGGAGAAAAAGGATTCATGGCGAATCTGGGATTTGTCGGTCTTGGCGTGATGGGCAGCGAAATGGTGAACCGGCTGCTCGGGAAGGGCCACACCGCTACGGGCTACAACCGTACGCGTTCGAAAGCGGAGTGGTTGATCAAGAAGGGGATGAAGTGGGCCGACTCGCCACGCGCGGCGGTCGCCGCAGCCGACATTGCCCTTTCCATGGTCACCAATTCCGCAGCACTTGGCGCGGTGATGAACGGCGCAGAGGGAATGCTGGCAGGAGTGACGCCGGGCAAGATTTTCGTGGACATGAGCACGGTGAGCCCGGCATACAGCCGGGAGATTGCCGGCAAGGTGCGAGAAAAGGGCGGCGACATGGTGGACTCGCCGGTTTCCGGGAGCGTGATCACACTGCAAGAGGGGAAATTGTCGGTGATGGTGGGCGGGCGCAAGGAAACGTTTGAAAAAGTGAAGCCGCTGCTGCAGGACATCGGGCCAAAAGTAACGCACGTCGGGGATAACGGCCTCGCGCTGGTGATGAAGATCGGGACAAACCTGAGTCTCGCGGTGCAGATGCTGGCGTTCTCGGAGGGAGTCTTGCTTGCGGAAAAGAGCGGCGTTGCCCGCGAAACGGCGGTGGATGTCCTGACCCACAGCGTGATTGCTTCTCCGATGGTTCAGTACCGGGGTCCGTTTATTTTGAAGATGCCGGAAGAGGCGTGGTTCAACGTCAACATGATGCAGAAGGACATGAATCTGGCGTTGGAGCTGGGGCGGCAACTGGACGTGCCGATGCCGACGACGGCGGTCACCAATGAATTTCTGACCGCGGCGCGTGGAATGGGGCTGGTGGAAAAGGATTTTGCAGTTGTGTTCGATGTTTTGGCGCAAATGTCGGGAGTCAAGCCATGACAATTGCCACTGAGCAGTCCAAAGCGAATGCCACCCTAAAGGCCGAACAGTGGATGCGGATGTACCGACGGATGGTAATGATCCGGGAGTTCGAAGAACAGGTGAACGAACTCTATACGCGTGCGCTGATGCCGGGTCTGGCGCACCTTTATGTGGGCGAAGAAGCGGTAGCGGTAGGAATTTGTGAAGCTTTGCGGTCCACGGATTACATCACGAGCACGCATCGGGGGCACGGTCACTGCGTTGCGAAAGGCGCTTCACCGGACCGCATGTTTGCGGAGCTGCTTGGGAAAGAAGCAGGGTATTGCCGGGGCAAAGGCGGCTCTATGCACATTGCCGATCCCGCGACCGGCAATCTGGGTGCGAATGCAATCGTGGGAGGCAGCGCGGGAATCGCCACGGGAGCGGCACTATCGTCGAAGCGGATGGGCACGGGACAAGTAGCCGTGTGCTTTTTTGGCGAAGGAGCGCTTGGACAGGGTGTGCTTTATGAGGTGATGAACCTGGCGGCACTGTGGAAATTGCCGGTGATCTATGTATGCGAAAACAATCTTTATACGGAATATACGCATTATTCGGAAACGACGGCGGGGGACGTCCTGGCACGCGGGACTGCATTTGGAGTGCAAGCGGAAAGCGTGAATGGACAGGATGTGCGAGCGGTTTACGCGACCGCACAGAGACTTGTTGATCGCGCGCGGAAGGGCGATGGCCCCGCGTTTCTGGTTTGCGAGACATATCGCTACACGGGACACCACGTGGGCGACATCAATCGCGAGTATTACCGTTCGAAACAAGAAGAGCAGGAATGGAAGACGAAGCGGGATCCGATCAAGAACTTTTCCGAATGGCTTGTCGAGCATAAGCTTTCGGATGAAGGAAAGCTGAAGGAAATCCAGGAAGAAGTACGGGCGGAGATGAAGGCGGCGGTGGAGTTTGCGATTGCCGCGCCATATCCGACTCCAGACCAGGTGGACCAGGACGTTTATGCCTGAAGTGGCGACGAGAGAGCTGACGTTTGCACAAGCCATCCGCGAAGCGCTGGCGGAAGAGATGCGCCGCGATTCGCGCGTGTGCGTCTTCGGGGAGGACGTTGCGGAAGCGGGGACGCCGTTCAAGGTCTTGTCCGGGCTGGTGGATGAATTCGGCGCAGAACGCGTGATGGACACGCCCATCTCGGAAGCGGGCTTCACGGGAATGGGAGTAGGAGCCGCGATGACGGGTTTGCGGCCGGTAGTCGACATCATGTTCGGCGACTTCCTGACGCTGACGATGGACCAGATGGTGAACCAGGCCGCGAAGGTGCACTACATGTCGGGAGGGACATGGAAAGTGCCGATGGTTTTACGGACGACACTGGGAGCGACGCGGCGTTCGGCGGCGCAGCACTCGCAGTCGCTGCACGCGTGGCTGAGCCATGTTCCGGGATTGAAAGTGGTGATGCCATCGACGCCGTACGATGCGAAAGGATTGTTGAAGACAGCGATTCGCGACGAAAATCCGGTGGTCTTTTTCGAAGACAAAATGATGTACAAACAGAAAGGGCCGGTGCCGGAGGAAGATTACACGATTCCATTGGGCGTGGCAGATGTGAAGCGCGAAGGCGAAGACATCACGATTGTTGCGACAAGCAGCATGGTGCAGGTGGCGCTGGGGGCAGCGGAGCTGCTGGAAAAGATTGGCGTGAGCGCAGAAGTGATTGATCCGCGGACGACCTGGCCGCTGGATGAAAAGACGCTGATTGAATCGGCGAAGAGGACTTCACGAGCGATGGTGGTTGACGAAGGCTACGGCCGCTACGGCGTAACCGGAGAGATCGCTTCGGTGATTGCGGAAGGCGCTTTTTACAACTTGGAAGCTCCGGTGAAGCGCATGGGGGCAATGCATGTGCCTATTCCATTTTCTCCTCCGCTCGAAGATGTGACCGTGCCGACGGAGCAAACGTTATTTGAGGCGGCGCGAGCGCTTTGCGGGAAGGGATGAGATTGGACGACGGTGTATGCACTCGGGATTTTGCAGAATGAGGAGTTGAGATCCTTCGGCCTAGCAAGAAAGCCGGACCCCAGGATGACAGCTCTCTTTGAGGGGGATGGCGTGAGCCGCGCGGAAGAGGAGGTGTGAGATGGCGCTGAAAACGTACGGGCCGATGGCGGTGGATTGGGAAAACCGCATTGATTTTGGCCGCTTGCGCCGCGAACGGCTGGCGCGGGCGAAAGCGCTGCTGACGAAATCGGAAATGGGCGCACTGCTTTGTTTTGACATGAACAATGTGCGCTATTTGACGGCCACGCATATCGGGACATGGGCGCAGGACAAAATCAGCCGATTCAGTTTATTGTCTCAGAATGACGAACCGATTCTGTGGGATTTTGGATCGGCCGCAAGACACCATCAGCAGAACTGCCCCTGGCTCGGAGAACGATCGCGGCCGGGGATTCCGCTGCTGCGCGGAGCGATGTCGCCGGAGATGGGGCGCGCGGAGAACGTCGCTCGCAAAATAAAAGTGGAACTCGAGAAGCGCGGACTGCACAAAGAGCCGCTGGGGATCGACGTGGTGGAGCCGCCGATTCTTTTCGCATTGCAAAAAGAGGGGATCAAGATTGTTGACGGGCAGCAACTGATGTCCGATGCGCGGGTGATCAAGACGCAGGATGAAATTTCGCTGCTGAATCATTCCGCGATGATGGTGGACGCGGCGTATGACGAATTGTATCGCGCGATGAAGCCGGGGATGAGCGAGAACCAGGCGGTGGGGCTGGCGAGCAAAGTTTTGTATGACCTAGGATCGGAGTACGTAGAAGCAGTAAACGCGATTTCGGGGGAGCGCTGCAATCCGCATCCGCACGTGTTTTCCGACCGCGTGTTGCGGCCGGGCGATCCCGTTTATTACGACATTCTGCATTCGTACATGGGATATCGGACGTGCTACTACCGGTGCTTCACGATTGGGTATGCCTCGCACGCGATGATCGACGCTTACAAACGATGCCGCGAATATTTGGACGCGGCCATTTCGCTCGTGCAGCCCGGCCGAACGACAGCGGAGATCGCATCGGTGTGGCCGAAGGCGGAAGAATTTGGATTTCCGGATGAAGAAGCGGCGTTTGCGCTGCAATTTGGGCATGGCATCGGACTGGCGATTTGGGAGAAGCCGGTGATCAGCCGCATGGTGTCGCTCGAGCACTCGCATGAGATCAAGCCGGGGATGGTGTTCGCGTTGGAAACGTTCTGGCCTTCGACGGATGGGTGGAGCGCGGCGCGGATTGAAGAAGAGATTGTAGTGACGGAAACCGGGCATGAAGTGATCACGCGATTTCCGGCAGATCAACTGATGGTGGCAGGTGCGCACTATTTCACCGTGAATGGGCCGCTGTCAACGACGCGCGAACACGAGGCTGAGCCTAGCCGACGGGTGAAAGAGATGGTGGCAGCCAGCGCGAAAATCGAAGGAGTGGCAGCTACGGACTGAAGCCGCGTGCCCAGCTCCCGACAAAAACCTATGGCGATCAGTGTGGTAATGCCTGCGCTCGAAATGGCGCAGGAAACCGGGAAGCTCCTGGCTTGGCGAAAGAAAGAAGGTGAGCGCGTCACCAAGGGTGAACCGCTGCTCGAAATTGAGACGGATAAGGCGGTCGTCGAAGTGGAAGCGCCGGGAGATGGGGTACTTGCGGGGATAACGGCGGATGTGGGAGCCGTAGTCCCGGTGGGACAAACCATCGCGTGGCTTGTTGCTCCCGGCGAAAAACCTCCTGCGATGGCCGTGACGACCACACCCGCTGCGCGCGCATCCGCCAGTCCGGAACGCACGAGCGCGGCTACGGCGGTGCAAGCGACAGAACAGCGTGTGGAAGCAGCTCCGCAGATTTCTCCAAAGGCGCGGCGGCTGGCTAAAGAACTTGGTGTGGATATCAGCAAGATTCGAGGAACAGGGCCCGATCGGACGATCACGTCCGAAGATGTGCAGAGTCTTGCCGATGGAAAAGGCGCCGCTGCTCCCGTGGGAGTGCAACCGCTGAGCCAGGTCGCGCGGCTGATGGCCGAGCGCACGATGCAGAGCTGGACTAGCGTGCCGCACTTTTTCCTGGTGCGGGACGTCGACTGTGGCGAACTGATTGAGGCGCAAAAGCGATTCAGCCAAGAGATGGAGAGGATGCCGGGGGTGGCACCCACGATCACAGACTTGCTGATTGGGCTGTTGGCGAAAGTTCTGGCAAAGCATCCGCGAATGAATGCGAGTTGGTCCCCGGAGGGGATTCGTTCGAATCCGGAGATCAATGTCAGCGTGGCGATGGCCGTGAAGGATGGCGTAGTCGGCGCGGTGATCCACAGGGCGAACACCGCGAAGATTGCGGAAATCTCCACACTGCGGCGGGAATTGACAGAGCGCGCGCGAGCGGGCCGATTGCGTCCAGCAGACATTACCGGCGGGACTTTTACGCTGAGCAACCTGGGCATGTATAAGGTCGATGCCTTCAGCGCGATCATCACGCCGCCGCAGGCCGCGATTCTCGCGGTGGGAAGCATTTCCGAGCGGGTCCTGCCCGTTGATGGAAAACCCGGCATCCGGCCGATGATGACGATGACCCTTTCGAGCGATCACCGTGTGGTGGACGGAGCGCGGGCGGCAGAGTTCTTGAGCGGATTGGCGGATGCCATTCGCGAGCCCGAGAAGTTGTTGTAGCGGTTAGGTTCACAAAAATTCTTGGAAGGGAAAAGAATACTTCTCGCGCCGCGTAGCTCCGGCCCCTAATATGACCCCGCCCAATCCGTTCAAGAAAGCTTTCTACACAAACTCGTCGTTGCAAGTGCTGTTTGCGGTTGTCGCAGCGGTCGTGCTCGGTTATCTGCGGCCGGCGACGGCGATGGCCATGAAACCTCTGGGGGACGCCTTCATCCGGCTGATTACGATGATCCTCACGCTGGTCATCTTTTGCACCGTGGTGACGGGCATCGCCGGAATGGAAGATTTGAAGAAAGTGGGCCGAGTCGGTGGAAAAGCGCTGCTCTACTTCGAGTTCGTGTCAACTTTGGCGCTGTTCATCGGCCTGGTGGTGGGAAACGTGGTGCGCCCCGGCAGCGGATTCAACATAAATGCTGCCACGCTGGACGCCAAAGCAGTGGCGGAGTACGCGGGGCAGGCGAAAGCACAAACTGCTTCGGAATTCCTGCTTCACATCGTCCCCAATACCGTTGTGGACGCGTTCAGCAAGGGCGACATTTTGCAGGTATTGCTGGTCTCCGTATTGTTTGGATTTGCGCTGTCCGTTGCCGGACCGCGGTGCAAACCACTGCTCGATTTCTTGAACATGCTGACAGAGGTAGTGTTCGGTATTGTTACCATCCTGATGCGCCTCGCGCCGTTCGGAGCATTTGGGGCGCTGGCATTCACCATCGGCAAGTACGGCATCGCGTCGCTGGGGCCGCTGGTCAGATTGCTTGGCACGTTTTATGCCACCGCGATTTTATTCGTTTTCCTTGTGCTGGGCGTGATCGCTCGCATGGCTGGATTCGGAATTCTGAGATTCCTGGCGTATATCAAGGAAGAGATTCTTCTCGTGCTGGCCGTCAGCTCGTCGGAACCTGCCATGCCAACGCTGATGGCCAAATTGGAAAAGCTGGGATGTTCGAAGGGTCTTGTAGGACTCGTCGTTCCCACCGGTTACACCTTCAACACGGACGGTACCAGCATGTACATGACGATGGCGGCGCTGTTTGTGGCGCAGGCCACCAATACGCCGCTGACGCTGACGCAGGAGCTGACGATTTTTGCGGTCGCGGTGCTGACTTCGAAAGGTGCCAGCGGTGTACAAGGCGCGGCATTTATCGCGCTGGTGGCCACGATGACGGTCATCCCGACGATTCCGGTAGCGGGAATGGCGCTGATTCTGGGGATCGACCGGTTCCTGAGCATGGCCCGCGCGGCGGTGAACATGATCGGCAATGGAGTCGCCACCGTGGTCGTGTCCCGCTGGGAAAAGGAAGTGTCCGCCGAGACGTTGAAGCAGAATCTAGCTTGACGAAAGAGTTGGGCCCAAGGCCCTGCGTCTTGATCGACGAGAGCGGTAGGCTACAATGGCAGAGCGTTTTGATATCGTCGTTGCCGGTGCCGGACACAACAGCTTGATTGCGGCTGCGTATCTGGCAAAAGCGGGCTATCGATGTGTAGTGCTCGAAGGGCGGCCAATCGTTGGAGGTGGCGTGAAGTCCGCGCAGTTGACGCTGCGCGGATTCACACATGACATTTGTTCTTCGGCGCACAACGGAATCCATGGAAACCCGATTCTGCGCGACGATGAGCTCAAACTCGGACGGTACGGCCTCGCCTACATCTATCCCGATCCCGTCTATCACATGCCGTTTCCCGACGGCAGCTACCTGACGCAGTGGCGCGACTTGGACCATACCTGCGAGGAATTCGCAAAGTTCTCGAAGAAAGACGGCCTCGCCTACCGGCGAATGATCACCGAATATGAAACCGTCAAGCCCCTCTTGAATGCAGTTGCCTTTACGCCGATTGGCTTTGGGAAAGCCATCAACGACCGTTTGGCGGAACATCCGCACGGCAAACTTTGGCAGCGGCGGCTGGCCATGTCGGCCTGGGAAATTGTTCGCGATACATTTGAGGACGACCATTGCAGAGCCTTCATGTTGGGCTGCCCCTATCCGCTGCAGCCGGTGCAGGACCCGATGACCGGCCGAGCCGCGTATATTCCGCTGCACCAGCAGCGAGAGAGCCGACCACTGCCGAAGGGCGGGTCGGGGACGCTGACACAAGCGCTGGCGCGGTTCATCGAAGCGCATGGCGGCGTGATTCAGACCAACAAGTGGATCAAAGGGCTGATTACCGAAAACGGTAAGTGCACGGGAGTGGACTGTGAGGACGGGAGCTCCTATCGCGCAGAGACAGCAGTGCTGTCCACGATCCACATCAAACACCTGATCGACATGGCGCCGCGCGAATTGTGGGGCCAGGATTTCATCGACGGCGTGGATACCTGGAAAGCCGGCCTGACGCTGTTTGAGACAAATTATGCGACGACGGAGCCGCCGAAATATGCGGTAGCTGGCGGAACACTCTCGCCCGTGCATTCCGGAGTGATGATCAGCGCCGATCGCGTCTTGCGCATGAGTTATGACTTCGCACGAGGAGCGGTGAATCTTGAAAACCCGTCGATCCATACGATTTGTTGCAGTATCGCTGATCCGACTCGTGCGCCCGCCGGAATGCATACGATCAAGATCGTTGCCTACCACCCGTACGAATTGAAAGAGGGCCCGCAGCATTGGGACGAAATCAAGGATCAAGTCTCAGACGCGAATTTGAAATTTTTGCGGCGGTTCGCGACCAATCTGACAGATGACAAGATTCTCGCTCGTATCGTCAAAAGTCCGCTTGATCTGGAGCGCATGAACCCGCACAACTGGCACGGTAGTTGTCATGCCGGCGGATCGGGACCTGCGCAGTCCGGTGCGATGCGCCCCATGCTGGGCTGGTCGCAACATCGAATGCCGATTCCCGGCCTGTACCAAACGGGGGCGACGACTCATCCTGGCGGATCGGTTACGGGAGGACCCGGGAGAAACGCGGCGACGGTCATGCTGAAGGACTTCGGAACTAGCATCGAGGAAGTAGTGAAGAAGGCATAAGAGTTGGTTTAAAGGGGGCGCTCCAATGAGCACCATCAGTCGACGCGAGTTTGTGAAGGCGACGGCACTGGCACCTCTGGCTGTTACACCGTTCTCACTGGGACCGCAAACCTCCAAGGAAGATCGCTTCGACATTGTCGTTGCCGGCGCAGGGCACAACAGCATGATTGCGGCCGCCTACTTGGCAAAGGCCGGTTATCGCTGCCTGCTTCTGGAGGGACGGCCAATCGTCGGCGGCGGCGTAAAGACGGCGTAGTTGACGCTCAAGGGATTCAAGGACGACGTCTGTTCAACGGCTCATACTTTCTTGCTCGACAATCCCATGATCAAGAACGACGAGCTCAAGCTCCGCGACTACGGGCTTGAATACGTCGATCCCGACCCGATCTTTCACATTCCCTTTGCCGACGGCACATATCTGACCCAGTGGCGGGACCTCGACCGCACCTGCCGGGAGTTCGCGAAGTTCTCGAAGAAAGACGCCGCGGCCTATCGAAAAATGCTGGCGGAGTTTGACGCCGTCAAACCGGTTTTGCTTGGGACAAGTTTTACGCCCATCGGGTTTGGGAAACCGTTGAACGATCAACTGGCGCAGCAGCCGCGCGGAAAGCTGTGGCAGAGGCGGCTGGCGATGTCGGCATGGGAAATCATTCGCGACACGTTCGAGGAGGAACACTGCCGCACGTTCATGCTCTATATGTCCCACCTGGCGGCGGAGCCACCGGATGCGCCGGTGACGGGGCGATTGGCCTACGGTACAGCGCGTCAGCAACATTCTGGACGGCCGTTCCCCAAGGGCGGTTCGGGAGTATTGACGCAGGCACTGGCGGGGTTCATCGAGGCGCACAACGGTGTGCTGTTGACGAACAAATGGGTGAAGCGGCTCGTTGTGGAGAGTGGGAAATGCGTGGGAGTGGAATGCAGCGACGGAACTTCGTACCGCGCC
>QHZC01000002.1 GCA_003224515.1 Acidobacteriota bacterium | reverse complement strand
GCGACAATCGTTTCAAATGCCGGCCCCGATGCGCCTCTCTTTCTCATGTGATATTCGATCTCGGCTCCTACCTCAAATTCTCGTATCCCGGGTTTCAGCAGACCGATGGCGGACTGCACCACCTCACCCGCCAGAATGGCCGCCCGTCGCATTTGCGCGAGTTCTGCCGCGTCCTTGCACATCCGGAGGCTCTCCACCCTGCCCGGAGCCGGGATCCAGTGCACGCTTCGGCCAGCCGCTTTGCCAAGGCTCTGCAGTTGCCCCACCGTAACCTGGGTGGGATCAAACCCCACCCGGCGGGATCTCGAATCCTTAAAGAACTGGCCGACGGAATCAAACAGCGCGCCCTTCTGCTCGTGAAAGCGGACTCCGGACGTCTCGGCACGGCCCTGCACCATGAATCGGCCATCCGTAATGAGTGTAGTCCCCTTCCGCGATACAGCGAGCGCGCCGGACTCCCCAGTGAAGCCGGTCAAGTAATACCAGTTGGCCGGTTTGGTTATCAGCAGCGCATCGATTTTCGCCTCAGTAAGATCTGAGATTAGGCTGTGGAGGCGGTGCAATGGTGTCTTCATAAACGGAACGAGGAGACCATGGTCTCCTCATTTCAGCCCTAAGTTGAAAGAATATTCCCTGAATTACCCCGGTTGAAAAGATGTCCGATCAGCGGCAAGCTGCCCACAAGCGGAACCTGTTGGATATCCGTGCGCTGCGACGAGATGATGATGCCGCCGATCACGACGGTACCGCCATCGGCCACAGTTACCTTGGTTTCCGCCGACTCCGTATTCAGAGCCGGGATTCCCGATACGCGGGGGATACCGGTGTCGATCTGCGTGTTTTCAACAAGCACGTCCATGAACACCGTGCCCTCGGCGGTAATTTGCGGAGTGACTTCCAGTTTCAGAACGGCGTCAATGAACTGCACCGAGATCGTGTTATTGATCGTCGTCTGTATCGGAATCTTAGTACCCTGCTTGACCGTTGCCTTCTCGTTGTTCTGCGTAATGACCTTCGGCTTTGAAAGAAGCTTGCCGACGCCCTTGGCTTCTGCCGCGGTAATGAAGAAGTCGACCGCAAAGTTAGGTGAACGGTGCCCAAGGAAGAGTCCGCTGGTCGGAGCACCGGCTCCAAGGTTGGTGTTCAACGGCAGGCTGCTGCTCCCAGCCGATGTAAGAAATGGCGGCGGGGTACTCGTGACACTGCTCGTCCCGACTGCGGAATCTCCGCCCATGATTGACCGGCCGCTCGTGGTTTGTCCGGCAAAGCCTAACTGCGTGCCGATATCCAGCGCAAACGAGCGCGACGCAGAGACGACACGCGCTTCGATTTCCACCTGCTGCGACTTGCGGTCCAGCTGGCGGATCAGGTTATCAAGGACTGGAATGACCGACGGAATGTCACGGATGATGACCTGGTTCGAACGGTCATCGTACAAAATATCGCCGCGCGAACTAAGGAACTTCTTCAGCGTCGGCGCCATCGAAGCCGCCTTGGCATAGCTGAGTACCCGGGTCACGGTCACCGGAGCAATCGCTTCCGCCTGCGCTTTTTCCAAATCACGCTGCGTCTCGGCTTCATTCTTCAGTGTAGAGCGCGTTGCGATCCGCAAAACGTTGCCGCTAAGCTGCTTGTCGAGGCTGTTATTCTGCATCACGATGTCGAGTGCCTGATCCCATGGCACTTCGTCCAGAACGATGGTGAGGCTTCCCTTGACGGCGGGATCCAGTACCACGTTCAACCCGCTGATTTCGTGAATCAGGCGGAAAAAGTCCTTGAGGTCCACGTCCTTTAGGTTTACGGAGATCGGTTCCCCGGTATATTTTCCTGCTGCTGGAGCCGGTGCTGCCGGGGCCGGTGCTGCTGGAGCCTGTGTTGCCGACGATGTCGCCATCGTCGTGGCTGCCGTGTTTGCCTGCTGCACTGCTTGCTCAGCCGCCGCTTGTAGTGTCGTGGCGTCTGGGCGAACAGGTTCCTTCTTCCCGCTAAACGATGCCAATGTGACTGAGGGCTGGGTCAGTTCGCCTGGCAGGGCGAAGCGAGGAGCGGAAATCTTCAAATCCTCTGCTGAGCGTCCCGCAACCAGGCGGGGCGACGCTGCGCTGTAACGGAATTCCGGACGCGTCTTTTCAATCTGCCGGGAAGCCAAAGTTGTCACACTTGGCACCGACTCCACGGGAGTCGTTGACGGGGTCCCGAAGTAGATGACCACGGCTTCGCCGTCGCGCGAAACCTGGTAAGGAGTTGCCGTCGTCAGATCGACAACCACGCGCGCTACATGCGGCCGGTACTGTCCGATGCGCACTTCGCGCACGGGGGCAGATATCCCGGGGATGACCGTCTTCTCGACCGCCAGCCGGGCTCCCGCGAAATCGAGTACCAGGCGATCCGGGTTGTGCATGCGGCCGGCGTGAACGTCGAGACGTCCTTCGCCTTCCACGCGAACCGCCGACCGTTGCGGCGCCTGGGTAATGGCGACGCTGGAGATGACCGCTGTGGTCGCGGTTGCGCCACCGGGCGTCTGCGCAAGCACCGGACTGCTCGCCAGTGCCATGCTTAGAAGCATCAGGTAGCCATGCCAAAGGGCCGGCCAATTCGTCTTCATTGCTGTTCTCCTGGACTGGAGTAAATTCGCTTATTCACTTGGCGTTCGACGGGCTTCCCGAAAGCATCTTTTCCTTCTTCATGGAAGGAAACGCCATCCATCGAAATCTTTTCCACGCTGCCGTCATACAACCGGTCGCCTTCGCGCAGGAAATAGGTGCGCGCTTGCGGATTCGAAACCACCGCGATCATCCCGTTCGGCGCGCGCACGATGCCGTCAAGACGCAGTGTGCTTACCTGCAGACCCAACTTGCCCGGCGGTAGATTCGCCGGAGCCTTGTTCAACTGCCGGCCGAGCAAGGATTCAAAAGGATCGCGACGAGCCTGTTTCACTTCGCTTTCCGCGGCCGCCCGTGCGGAGCCCGGAGTAGCAGGCTTTTCCACCGCTTTGACAGCCCGTTTCGCAGCAGGCTTTTTGGCTGTTGCCTTCGGAGCAGGCTTGGCCGCAGGCTTTCCTGCGCGTTTCCCGGCCGGTTTAGCAGCCTGCGG
>QHZC01000024.1 GCA_003224515.1 Acidobacteriota bacterium | reverse complement strand
CGGGCTGCCTCCTGTTCAGACCAACCGCGTTGCTGACGCACCGATCTCAAATCAGTTGGATTCATCGTAGCAAAGCTTATCACAAACTTTGTCATAGAGTCAAGTCCTGTCCCATACCGAAAACCTTATACGGCTCCGAAGCTGCGCGACTTTCTTATCGGCGCGCAGGACCGCGGATAGTAAGTCGGGTGAACTCGCCTCAAAACTTGCGGGGATGTCGACGGGAGTTTCACACAATCAAATTCAAGCGTCGCCGTCGTACGAGGTGTGCCAATGGTGAAAACAATTCCAGAGAGTGGCGATTCAGACGAACCCCCGTTCTTCGGCGGGGCTCGCAACAGCGAACGCGTTATAAGAGCGCGTTGCCGAGGAACCGGTTATCGCTAGTTCAATTCCGCCTCAGATCGAGAAGATCCGCTCCGCAGTATATCTTCCAATATCTTCGGTGAATGCACACCTACAGTTGGGACGCGGATGGGAATTCCATCACCGTGGACAGCGTTGGAGCGACCTATGACGCCCTGGATCGCATCGTGGAGCTGACGGAATGCTACGAAAACTTTCAAGCCGCCTAACACACAGAAGAACGATTCCTACCAGATCGTGCTCAGCTCAGGTGAAGACCCTAGGTGAAGACCGAGAGTTTGCTGGATTGACCTTCCTACGCGGTTGATAGAGCCTCCGGTGGAAATGAACCGATGTCCGACGGGCATTGGAATCGTCAGGAGGCTACAAAGCGCAAATGGCTCGATACCTCCGTATACGATGCATCGTGAAGACCGAGCGAACGGGCGCACATGAGCGCATCAATGCGATTTGTGGGCTCACGCCGGATGGAAGTCATTGGACGCTAACACACGAGGACGCTGTTTCACAGGTCGAGAATGGGATCTGCCGGTTTTACCTAGACAGACCCAGAGATCAGCGATACGACGTTATCGTCGCAATGGATGTTCGCGCCCACAGGTACCTTAAAACGGTCGAGGATAGAGAACAACCTGACCAACTTCTGTATCTCCCGGCCTGTCCACACGTCGTGCATACACCCTACTCCGTACCGGGCCAGGGGGTTGTCGGTGCTAAGCTCGTTGGAAACACAGGCGGCCGTGCCGCATAGATTACGGGTTTTCAACACGGCCTTAGAATGACGCTTACCGTAAAGTCGCTGCTTGACTTTGATCAAGGACCAGAATAATGGGGTCAGTTAATGTACAGTCGCATACGGGAGCCGCCTACGGGGATGGACTATGGACGGAGGTGGCTAGAGTTTGAAGACCGGTACACCCATTTTTGTCGGTTTCTTATGCTGGTTGCTGCTTCTCGGCTGGCCCGGAGCCAGTGTGGCCTTTCCCGCGCCGCAGCGGGTGACCACGCGAAGTCCGCATGGTCCGCTCGCGATTCCCTGTGAGAACTGCCATACCGCGGCAGGGTGGCGTCCGATTCGCGCCGTTCCGGAGTTTGATCACAACAAGACGCGGTATCCGCTTCGCAGCATGCACGAAAAGGTACAGTGCACGCAGTGCCACGCGAGGCCGGTATTCACCGAGGTCGGCAAGCATTGTCAGGATTGTCACGCCGACATTCACCAGCGAAAGATGGGTACAGACTGCGCGCAATGTCACACCGTCCAGGGCTGGAATATCACGGTCCAGAAAGTAAGAGATCACCAGAATCGTTTTCCGCTCCTGGGTGCTCACGCGGCAGTGCAATGCGAGGATTGCCACAAGAGCGCCGCGGTCGGACAGTTCCAAGGCCTGTCTACGGCGTGCGTCTCCTGCCACTTGCGGGACTATCAGAAAACTACGAATCCGAATCATGTCAGCGAGCAGTTCGCGACCACCTGCGAATCGTGCCACTCCTTCGATAGTTGGTTGGGAGCAAACTTCAATCATGGTGCACCCCCGATCAACTTCCCCTTGACCAATGGCCACGCGAACGTGCCCTGTGCCTCTTGCCACGTCAACGGCAACTATAGCCTTCAGATCGCGCCGACCGACTGCGGGAACTCCCAGTGTCACCTGACGACCTGGCAGCAAACAAACAATCCGGTGCATTCCACCGCCGGGCCGGCTTTTGCGGTGGCGAATTGCGCTAGTTGCCATACCACCAAGGGTTGGGACTCGGCGTCCTTCAATCACAGCGTGACGGGCTTCACGCTAACCGGAACGCATGCTTCACCCACGCCCACACCCTGCGCTTCCTGCCACGTCAGCAACAACTACATGCTGAACTCGACGGATTGCATGGGCTGCCACCTGGCGGCATGGCAGAGCACGCCGACCTTTGGCGGGAACGTGCCGGATCACATCAAGGCGGGTTTCCCGTCGACGGCGTCCGCTTGCACGACCTGCCATCCCATCACGAAGTGGGCCGACGGGAGGTTCGACCACAACGCATTTGGGTTCCCGTTGACGAACTCTCACGCGCTGGTGGCCAACGGCGGCAAGGTAGCGTCCTGCACTTCCTGCCACATCGGCAACAACTACAGCCTGAATATAGCTGCGACCGATTGCGGCAATGCGGGATGCCACTTGACCACGTGGCAGACAACGAATAACCCGGCGCACCCAAAGGCCGGCGCGCCGTTCGCGGCCGCGAACTGTTCGACCTGCCACAACACGATCACTTGGAATACGGCGATCTTCAATCACGACGCGACGGGCTGGGCGCTGACGGGTTCGCATCAGATGGCACCTGCGGGAAAGGTCGTGGCCTGCACCGATTGCCACGTGGGAAACAACTATACTTTTACGGCAGCGAACACGGATTGTTACGGCTGCCACATGGCGGCCTGGCAGAGCACCGCAACGCTCGGCGGGAACGTCCCGAATCACATCACGGCGGGCTTCCCGAGCTCACAATGCGCGACCTGCCACGACACGCTGCTGTGGGCGGATGGCAAGTTCGATCACAGCGCCACGGGCTGGCCGCTGCAGGGAGCGCACGTGACCACGCCCTGCGCTTCGTGCCACATGGGCGCCAACGCATTCGCCCTTACTTCGGCGAGCACGGATTGCTACGGCTGCCACCAAGCCGCTTGGCAAAGCACCGTGACGCTCGGCCCACATGGGTCACCACGGGCTGGCTGGGGGCGACCTTATCTGCGGCTAATCACACCTGGTTCCGCATTCCGCATAATGGCTCGGTCTGTTCGGACTGCCACCAGGTCTCGACGGACTACTCGACGTTCACTTGTATTAATTGCCATACGCGGGCAACTGCTCACCGGCCGGGGATGTCACACCCGAATGTGGGCGCTAACTGGTACGGCGCGACAACTTGTTACAACTGTCACAAGAATTGACGCGGGCCTCCTTCGCGCGCTTCTGCGGTTTTGGCAGGTGAAAACGTGCAAGAGCAAAATCGATTGGGAATTACAGTAGGGGGAAGGACAGCCAGTGTTTCGAGCCATCCGGCGGGTACGACAAGCCCTGAGGCTCTTTTTCAAGCCATCTTTGGCATTCGTCAAGAATCGAGAAGAGGAATCCGCTGAGGAGCCTTCCCAAAGGCCGACGAATGACACGGATGGCGGGTGGATAGCCGAGCAACCCTAAGGCTAACCCGAGATGTGTCCGACTACTGGGTATTATCAAGTACTTGGCAGTCCCCAACAGGGTCGAAAATCACCTCGCCTGTGCTGGGCTGGGTTGTTGTGAGTACTTGATCATTCCATTCCTTGCTACAATCTGCTCTGCCTGTGAGCTCAGAGTCGCGTGCAAGACTCCAGTCGTAAATTGCTCTGCGCTTTAGCTGTGTAGTAGCCTGCGCTCGGAAACTTCACCTCCGCTGCGGTGATGAACATGAAACGGTTGCTTTGTTTGTTCAGCTTGTTGCTCCTGCCGGCCACTTGCCTTGCTGCCGACGACCTCTTCGACATCAAGCCCGTCGCGGATGGTGTATACGCCGCTATCGCGAAGCCGGCGTACAAAGTCAACTGCAACGCTGCCATCATTTTGCTCGACGATACCGTGCTCGTCGTGGACACGCACTCCAAGCCTTCCGCCGCCCGCGCTCTGATCGAGCAGATCAAGAAGCTCACGGATAAACCCGTTCGATACGTCGTGAACACACACTTTCACTGGGATCATTATCAGGGCAACCAGGCGTATCCCAGTTCCTGGCCTGCCGGCGTGGAAATTATTTCCTCGGAGGCCACACGCGCGAACATTGAGCAGCGAGGCATACCGCGGGTGAAGCACGAAATCGTCACCATGCCCCAGGAAATCGAAAATTTGAAAAATGACTTGGACATGGCGTCGGACCTTGAGCAAAAAGAACAACTTCGCGTCAACTTGCTCCAGGCCGAGACCTACCTTGCCGAACTCAAGAGCATGCAAGTGACGCTTCCTAGTGTGACCTTCGATCACTCGCTGATTCTTCACCGCCCCTCAAAAACGGTCGAAATCCTTTGGCTTGGGAACGCACACACCAATGGCGACGTCTTCGTTTATCTTCCTCGAGAGAAAGTTCTGGTCACGGGTGACGCCCTTCACGGATGGACTCCTTACATGGGCGATAGTTATCCTTTTGACTGGATTCAAACCCTCGATGCCGCCGAGAAACTTGACTTCGACCAGGTCATCGGCGGACATGGCGACGTCATGCCCGGCAAGGAAAGATTCGACCTTTGGAAGCATTACTTCCGCGACCTGATGGACGAGGTCGCACAGGCTTACGCTCGCGGGGCATCGCTGGAGGATGCCGAGAAAGTAGTCAGCAAAACCCTGATAGCG
>QHZC01000205.1:1939-3624 GCA_003224515.1 Acidobacteriota bacterium | reverse complement strand
CTGCGGATTGGGGCCTTGACCGCGAACCACATCCGAGTGTGCCTTAGCATTAGCGGTTTGCCCGGCAACCATCTCTGCCTTGGTTTGGACTTTTCCGCTTTGGCCTATTTCGAAAAACTGGTCGGCCCAATACTGCGCCCGGAAATTCACACAGTCTTGCGCTTTCGGTTTGTAATATTGACCGGCGCACAGCCACTGCTCATTGACATCCGCAAGCGTTCTTTCCAAGGCAGCGTTTTTGCTTGTGTCTTGACCCTGAGACTGCAGCAGGATAGTCATACACACAAACAAAACCACCACCCATGAATATTTCATACCCGGACTCCTTTCAAAGATCGCCCCCTATTCGGTGGGGGCCTCGGCGGACGAGGCTCCCAAATCTGAACAGACCTGTTACCAGATGACTTTCAGTGCGACCTGCATTTGCCGTGAAGTGGTTACCGTTGCGTCGATCGCACCAGCTCGGACTGTTCAGTCGGTTGCCCTCATCGCCCGTTAACGATCACGCTTTCCATACAATCTACGTGCTCCTGCCTCAAGGAGTATATCAGTGCCCTCATCAGGCGATTCGAGAGGACCCATACGTGACCGTTGGGGTACGTACAGCAAACTGAGCCCAATCTGGAATTCGAGTTGGAGCAGTTTGGGACGCGAACCAGACGTCATGTGACATTCAACAAAGAGGCCGCGAAAGGTTTGTGCAATTTGCGCTCTCCTCGACATCCTCATGAGCCAGAAACTTTCGAGACCTGAACGCAGCGGTTGTCGCATGGCCACGCTGGCACAAGGCGTACGAATTTCGACGGAAATCGTCGGGAGGAGACTCAACGCTTGAGCGCTTCCTGGAGCTCCCTAAACGCGGGCCTCTGAAGACATTCTCGCGACGCTCTTGAAATAGCGACCAACTGGCAGAGATGGATTTATTTGATCACACACAGTTGGCGGATGTGGTTCACATTTGTCAGCAGTCGCGCAGTCTGTCAGATGGGGGCCGTTGATTATTCGGGGCTTCACGGGCCAAGAAGACCAGTAAAACAATGCGGACCGTCTGAGGAAGTATCTAGCCCGCTTTGGCATCGAGTGGAACCAAATCCAAAGCGCTTGAATTGGGCTACGGAGCTTTTACCTCTTTTAATTTTCGCTTTTTGTCTTTGCAGAGTGTCTCCAAGAGGTATATCCCACTTTATCCCAATACGCTGAAATCCGTGCCCAAACCGTCCAGAGCGAGCCGAATGGCGTCTTTAGTTGTCAGCAACTTAAGAGGCGAGCCAGAGCGCAATCACCCGTCTTGAAAACCGTTAGGCCCGAAAGGGTCTCGCGGATTTCCAATCGCCTGCCCAGCCACTAAATACAGATGGGTTTGTCGTCGGCATGCCATCCGTACCGCAGAGTTTTATACTCTCTGCCGACGAGGTGGACGAGGGAGCAATTAGGGAACAATAACCATTCCTAGCTGTTCCTTACGCTTCCTTTGTGCTCCCCGGAGTTTCTCGTAAATGCTTGAAACTCCGAGTGGCGTTGCATTCGACTCCCACACGCTTCCGCCATATCCTCCTGGTTCCATGGAAGTTGCGAAGAGAACGAGGCGGCAAAAGGGGCAATAAGACTTGAGTGGTTATTTCGGCGGCGCGAGTGACAACCAGATTGTCTATTCGTAATGGATCAGGCAAAACCCCTGGGTCCTA
>QHZC01000205.1:0-1917 GCA_003224515.1 Acidobacteriota bacterium | reverse complement strand
TCTTCTTAAATCGGAGGATGTGGTCAAAATCCTGATTTAAGGTTAAGACCAAAGTTCGTGTATATTCTCTCGCGCTAGCTGAAAAGGAAATCCGCACCGTCGAGGAGGGACCTCTATGAAGCGATCCTACCTGATATTCACAGTTGCGCTAGCTGTTGCGGCGCTCGTGTCTCTCGGATGGGCCCAACCGGGATCGACTGCCGGACCATACAAAATAACGAAGACGGCCAAAGTCGGCGGCGACGGCGGTTTCGACTACGTGTATGCCGACGTCTCAGGCCGGCGACTATATGTTCCTCGCAGCGGACCTACAGCGCGTATCACCGTGTTCGATCTGGATACATTGGAGCCAGTTGGTGAAATACAGAACGTCAGCGGCCATGGAGTCGTAGTCGACTCAAAAACGCACCATGGCTTTCTCACCAGCAAGCCAGTGGTGATGTTCGACACGAACACTCTGAGTGTGATCAAGACCATCGAGGTACAAGGCAATCCAGACGGAATCTTTTTTGACGCGTCTACCGAGCGGGTGTACGACCTGAGCCACTCGGCTCCAAATGCCACGGTGATCGATGCGAAAGACGGATCGATCGTGGGCACGATCGACCTAGGTGGAGCGCCGGAACAGGCAACCAGCGACGGCAACGGCCATGTGTACATTGATGTCGAGGATAAGGGGAGCATCGCCGTGGTCGATGCGAAGACGTTCCAGGTGACCGCCCACTATGATCTTCAAGGAAAAGGCGGCACCTGCGCCGGCCTCGCCGTGGATGCGAAAAATCGCATTCTCTTCAGCACCTGCCGCAATCCGCAGACGATGGTGATTCTCAGCGCCGATGACGGAAAGATCCTTGAAACTTTGCCCATAGGCGCGGCAAGCGATGGAGCCCTCTTCAATCCGGCGACGATGGAGGCGTTCAGTTCGAACTCGGATGGTACGCTGACGATCGTGAAGGAAAACAGCCGCACCAGTTTCGTTGTGGAACAGAGTCTCAACACGATGCCGAGTGCGAAGACCTCGACACTGGACGGCAAAACCAATCGCATCCTGCTAATCGCAGCAGCGTTCGAAGCACCGCCACCGGGAACGACCCTCGGAAACGGGCGAATCGCTCGCGGCCCGATGGTGCCGGGATCCTTCTCGATATTGACGGTAGCCAAGTAGACGATTGAACGAGATTTGTTTGGTGCGATGGCGTGCGCTGACAAGCGGCATTCGTAATCCGGACGCAAGAAGGTTTGTCGCTGCAGAAAAATAATGAACCCCATGCTTGCCATTTGTGCGGGGCCGAAGTCCGAGTCTTTTTGTTGGAAGACGTAAATGAACAAGGGGCGGCTCTGGGGTTCTCCGGTCTCCTGACCTAGAAGGCAGACCCGCCCCTTGTTCGCGTCGTAGAGAAGGTCGTCCGAACTCGGGCCTCCGAGGGAAGCCCCTTCTACTTCGTCTCGTAGACCAGATATTCGCCGCCCTGCCCAGTCGGTTGGGCGTGCACGGCCACGAACAGCTTTCCCAACTCGGGCACGAAGAGTCCAGTCGCCGCAGCGGAGCCCGTCTCGTAGGTCGCGATCCTCTCGTAGTGGTCCGCATCTCTTTGTTGGATCACGTCAATGATACCGGGATTTACAGTTCCGGTTTGGATAACCGAAATGGCATAGAGCCGGCTCTTGCTCGGATCGTAGAACAAATCGTCCGAGCTGGATTTCGGCGTGGCTGGGATGGTCGTCACCTGCTTACCGCTCTCGGTATCTATCACAGACACGTAGGCGTTCTCAGTGCGGCAGAAGGTGAAAATCCGATGGTGACCTTCATCGAGCGCCATCGCCCTATAGCGCTCAGCAAAGTTGACCCACCCCTCGCTCAGATAAATTCAGCTAAATGACAGACACATCCCCGGCAGCAGATTCTAGAAGCGGTTT
>QHZC01000204.1 GCA_003224515.1 Acidobacteriota bacterium | reverse complement strand
ATCACCCTGTGGGGCGTCTATGCGCGGGAAGAGCATCCTCCGGCGCAGGCCAAGGCGATCGAATGGTTCTTATTGACGACGGAAGAGGTGCAGACGGCCGAGGAGGCCGCGCGCATCGTGGCCCTCTACTGCCGGCGTTGGCGCATAGAGGAATGGCACCGGGTGTTAAAAAGCGGCTGCAAGGTGCAGGAGCATCAACACCAAACCGCCGAGCGCCTCCAGCGGGCCATCGCTATAGATGTCGTTCTGGCCTGGCGCATCCAGTTGATGGTCTTGCTGGGCCGTGAAGTTCCCGAGCTGCCCTGCGACGTTTTTTTCGAGAACTGGGAAGTGAAGGTCCTGGAAGCTCTACAGGAACGGCGGCCTCACGCAAAAAAAAAAGAAGACCAACATCCGCTGCGGTTGAGTGAGGCCATTACGCTGGTGGCCCAGATGGGAGGGTACCTGGCCCGGAGCTGCGATGGCCCTCCCGGTACCAAGTGTCTTTGGAGGGGAATGATCCGGTTATCGGGCATGGCGGAAGGGTATCGCTTGGCCGAAACCAGGGGGGCCAGCCCGTGAAAAAACTGTCGGCGCTCTCCAAAAATGATGCGGTTGCTCTGAACAAGCAGCCCACACCAGGAACAAGCTTTGGAATCGAATTGCTATAGCGAGGCCAGCCGCCGCCGCTCTTGTTCCGGGCGGGCTACCTGCCGTTGTTCGTAACGAAGTTCGCGTTGGAAAATTTCCGTTCCCCTTCTTGCTTTTTTCTCTGAGAGAACCAAGCGGCGCCCACCTCGGCGGCACTGCGCCCCCCCTCTGCTAAAATCAGATCGGATCAAAACGAGGTATTGAGTTGGGTGAGACCTGAACAGCAGCATTCATGACAAATGTCCCGAAGGATTTGTGGGGTAAGGGCAGAGCTAGGGGAGGTTTTCTTCGCCCGGGAGGCTGAGGCCCTTTGGGAACCCTGATGCGTGAAGTTGACGAGATTCTGGAGGACGAGCAGTTGTTGGAGTTGGTGTACGAACGGCTTCGTCTCCGGGGAACCAATTGGAGACGCTGCGGGGGGATCAGAAAGGACAACACTCGATCCGAATCAGTGATCAATGGCGCAACTGTTTTGTCTGGCGCGACAGCCATTGCTACGACGTGGAAATCGTCGACTATCACTAGCAAGGAGCTAGAGATGAACAAGACCGAAACGCTTGTGCCTCCCGTGCATCCCGGTGAAATCCTCCGTGAGGATTTCATGAAGCCGCTTGGCCTGACCGTCAACAAGCTCGCGCTCGCTCGAACACCGTTTGGCGCAACTGCCAAGGTCGATGTTCATTGGCGTAGGCCAGGGTGGATCGACAGGGAGCCGTAGGCAAACCCAGATGACGAAGTTTTCCTTGCCCTCGGTGATGACCGCATAAGACGGCAGGTACCCATCATGATCCAGCAGCAAGTGGAGCTTCACCGCCCCTTTCCTGCAGAACTCTCTTGCGATCGGTGATGCACAGTTTTCGGGTTTCACTTCACTCTCCTGCTCAGCCAACACTTCAGGAGAGCTGTTGAGCGCCGCGGCCACTAGCACCGTCAATCTGGCCGAGGTGCACGGCAAACTCGTCGGGCGGGGCCTCAATGCTGACGAGGCGTGGGAGGCTACGCTAAGTCCCATCCGTGAAGCTGTGGCCTTTACCTCCGAGCACGCCAGACGTACGGGCGATTTGGCCCGCACAAACCCGTGCACTAGGCTTGTCATTGGGGGACCGGGCGTGTTTGGCACTCGGACTGGCTTTGAAGGCGCCGGTATACACGGCAGACAAATCTTGGAAGAAGCTCAAAGTCAGGCGTTCGCATCCACGTCATCCGTTAAGAGTCATTGTGTCCGCCGGTCGGGACGGAATTCCCACCGAACGAATGCGTGTGCCAGTTGACGAAGTGGCGCAGAACTTATAGCATGGCTAGATAATCTAGCCATAGGGAGGCCTCATATGGAATGGCGGCTTGCCGACGCGAAAAACCGCTTCAGTGAACTCGTCACGCGTGCCCTTGCAGAAGGACCGCAACGGGTTCGTCGCCACAAAGATGCCGTTGTGGTCATGTCGGAGCGCGAGTACGAGAGACTCACCGGTAAACGACGGAACTTCAAAGAATTCCTAACCGGTGCAGGACCCAGCCTTGAAGGACTGGACCTTACCCGTGACCAGTCGCCTCTGCGGGAGGTGAAGTTTTGAGAGTTCTCCTGGATACCTGCGTGCTTTCCGAACTGCGCCGCCAAAAAGGCGATCCGGGCGTTCGTCGTGCGGTTGACGCCCTGGAAAGCGATGATTTGTTCGTCAGTGTTTTGTCGGTTGGGGAAATCGCCAAAGGAATTGCTCTTCTCAAAGAAAGCAAAAACAAGCGCAATCTCCAGGCTTGGTTGCAAGCCCTGGAACGCCATTACGCGGATCGGGTCTTGCCCGTCGATCTCGAAACCAGCCATATATGGGGAGAGCTCACGGCCGCTGCGCAGAAAACCGGCAAGACCGTTCCTGCCAGTGATGGATTGATTGCTGCTACGGCACGACGCCATGGGCTGCACGTCATGACGAGGAACACCGAACACTTTGGGCCCACTGGTGTATTGCTGCTCAATCCCTGGGCAGTTCAAGAGTCTGTACGATAACGGGGGGATGGAAAAATGATTGCGACTGCGATTGAGAAAAAAGACCTGATTAGCAACATCGGTGCGCCGAAGGTCATCACCTTAGACGCACAGCACGAGCGATATGTTGCCGCTCTTTTGGAATTGGAACGTCGGGAGTGTCGCGGTCGTTTGAACGCCGCAGAAAGGGCGTTCGCTGAGCTTTTGACTTTGCTGGTTGATGCCTACGAAGAGGAACACCATGCGATTCCTTCAGCATCTCCACTTGAAGTCTTGCGCGAATTGGTGAAAACCAACAACCTCCGGCAGAAGGACCTCGTTCCCGAGCTCGGTACGGAGAGCATCGTTTCCGAAGTCTTGAACGGCAAGCGAGAACTGAACAAGGACCACATCGAAAAGCTCAGCAAGCGGTTCAACGTTTCTCCGGCGGTGTTTTTCTAATCACGGCGAATCGGAACGCAACGGTCGGCTCGGAAACGGGGTCGCAGCAGATCATTGCCGAAGTGGGTGCCAACGCTGCAGCGAAGACGAAAGGAAGTCTTCGATTATCAGTTCGCGGTAGAAGTGCTTTCGCTCCCGCCCAGTTTTCGACCGCAACCAGTAGCGAAGCTGGC